>JALOLV010000029.1 GCA_025455785.1 Spirosomataceae bacterium
TACTTGCATAATTGATTAATTTAAGGAAGTTTGATTTTGTAAAACTACCACCCGAACAATATCTAAAACATGATGACAGTCGGATGAATACATGACATTGGTCATAATTGAGGTTAAATTGATAAACCATCCAACAATACGAGCTATAAAAGCCTATCAATCAACCAAATAATAGAATCACAATCAGTTGTTTTTGGGATTTATGGAGCATGAATTGAAACCAAATAGTGTGTAAAGCGGACAAAAACCAACAAACGAGGTCAGTAAGAAAACCACTGCAAGTACAATAGCAACGATACCCAAGGTACCATTAATTGAACCTGTCAAATAAAGAAAACCTGTAATCAGAGCCAATATAATTCGGATAGTGGCATCTGTTTTGCCAACGTTTTTTTTCATGATTGTAGAAAGTTTAGGTAAAATAAGTTTAGTAATTAATTGCTTTGACTTGACTCTGCCATAAAATGAAAGGGGCGAAATACCTCTCCGCCCCTATTTATGCCAATATTTATGTAAAGATTTCTTGCCTTGCTGCTATAAAACCCCTGAATTTTTTTTTGACGGCCTTATAGTCTTGCTCAAAGTAATCCATTTCTTCTCGCATATACTTATGGTCGAGTTTTTGCTCACTGTCTAAGATGTTTTCGTCTAATACACCCTCGGCAACTGTTTTTTGTAGCGTAGCTAACTCTTGTAATAATCGTTTTATCAACCGCTGAAAATGATGAAATTGGTTTATAAAATATTCTTTTTCGAGGTTAGGAACACCGAGGGGCATGTCTTCTACTACACTCAGAAAAAAATCTGTTTCTTGGGCAATCATTTCGAGTTCATTTTTCCATAAACGATGCTCAAAATGTGCATGGCTGAGTTGAGAATATTTATTCATGACAATAAAATTATAAATTGTATATGTGCGACACACTTTGGAAGCGTGCCACACAAACAGTGTTTTGGTTGAATCAGAAGGCAATAATTTCGTTTTCGGGTACAAATGTTTCTACCTCATCGTAGATGCTCAATAGCGGAATCGTCGGGTGCAGTGCAAATTTGCGTGTAACCGAACGATTGAAAATAACATCGAAAAATGAGTGGTGTCTTGAAACCATCACGAGTAAATCAACATTGTGATATTTGAGATAATCGGCGATTCCTTCCTCAACATTTTTCTCGTGTACATAATAATCATTTGTCTTGACATCGTTGAAATAATCGTGATATTCAAATTTCATCAATCCGTTAATATCGGTTGGAGTTTGGCCATCTTTTAAAATATTCAGCAATGTTATGGTAGCATCTTTACGATGAGTCAGGTCTTTGAGGTCTTCAAAAATCTCAAATGAACTAACTGGCTGATAATCGACCGCAAAAACGATATTTTTTATGGATTCGATTTTGGCATTTACGGGAATAACTAATGAATTTAACCCCGCATTTCTTACTACATCGGTTGCTGTACTACCAAAAAAGATATTATCGCCACGACCCGAAGCCCCCACCACAACCAAATCATAATTATTTCGTTGGTTTAAAATCTGAATCGCACTCGATGGCGAAGTAGGCATCAATTCGGTTTTGAATGTATGGTATTCTTCGTCATCGAATTTTTTGATATTTGCCAATTGCTTATCGAGAAGTGCCTTTGAAGTTTTATAGGCATCTTCAATCAAAGCAAACGATGACTCTGGTGGCCCTGCCGGAATCGTATCATAGGCGTGCATGAGCGTAAACTCGCACTGGGTATCATTGAAAAGGTTTAAAGCATAATGAATGGCTTTTTCGGATGCTTTAGAGAAATCAGTCGTAAGAAGTATCTTTTTCATTGTCGAGTCTTTAAATTGATTAAGTAAAAGTAAATAACTGATAATGAGAAGATAATGAGTTTAAACAGCGGAGATTATGATAGAAATCAGTATAAAAAAAAGGGATGCAAAGTGCATCCCGATTTTACCTAACAACACAAATATTGAAAAAGCTACTACATTTATCTTTATTAATGAGTAACCGATACTCAAAGCGGATTTAAACCTTTTTAATTTTTTAACATTGCAAATTTACACCATGATTCTTAACCCATCCTTAACCACACCTTAAACCTCGCTTAAATACTCAAATGAGGTATTGATACGGTAAATACACTACCTTTACCAAACTCGCTCGATACTATGATTTTCCCCCCGTGAGCATCAATAATTTTTTTACAAATTGCTAAGCCTATGCCAAAACCTTCTCGACCGATTGCATTTTGAGAACGATAGAATGGTTCGAAAATCTTTTCGAGGTCGTTTGCATGAATCCCGATTCCTTTGTCTTTTATCTTGATATTGACATTTTTTCTATCAAAATCAATTAAAATCCAGACTTGCTTGATTTCAGAATATTTGAGAGAATTGCTAATAAGATTGATAAAAACTTGACGAATCAGTAATTCATTACCCATGATAGTGAGGAGTTCGTCATTGTTGGCTATTTTCTCAAAATCGACATTGATTCTACACTCTTGATATTTTTTTTGCAAATCTGACTGCAACTGAAACATTACCTCATCTACTCTAAGCTCATTAAAAATCAAAATATTTGAATTAAACGGACGAGCCAGTTGCAAGATATTATTGGATAACTCAATTAATCGTTGAACATCGAAGTGAATATTCTGTAACGTTTCACGATGGCTTTCTGAAAGTTTTTCGTCATCGAGACCCAATTCTATTTCAGATTTTAGAGATGCCAGTGGTGTACGTAGCTCATGCGAGGCGTGCGTTACAAAGTCTCGTTGTTGTTCAAATGATTTTTGCAAACGCTCAAGCATTTCGTTGAATTTCATCGAAAGTTGAGCAATTTCATCCGTTTTATTGCCTTCGTCAATCCTTTTGCTGAGGTCATTGGCCGAAATATCATCAATTTGCTTAATAACCGAATTGATAGGTTTAAGTGCCTGTTTGGCAAAAACCATACTCGAAATGATTGTAATGGCCACAACAATAAAAAAACCAATCACTAACCTGCTTTTGAGGCTTCGCAGCTCTTCTTTTCCGGCTTCATCCGAAGCAGTAGCAACAACGACGTAATCATGCAGTTTACCTTTAAAAAGTAATCCGACCAACTCTTTTTTACCATTTTCACGTCTGATTTCTTTTTTAACTTTGATTTCATCGAGCAGCGATTTTGGATAAACAACTGGTTTAAGATTTGAAAAAACCAAAGAATCATCGAGTGTGTAAACCTGAATGGCCTCTTCGGGTAATTTACTGGTCGAAGATTTATCAATTAATGCCAATAACTTATTGTCGATTTCGTCAACGTCGCTTAGCAGCCTCGCCGTTGTACTGGCGTGGTTAAATATTCGTACATAAAAACGCTCAATTAGGCTACTTTCGGTAAAAAAGTAAATTGACAACGAAAAACAAAGCAAAATGATGGAAACAATTATCGAAAACTGAATGGCAATTTTAGTACGGATTTTCATGGATTATCGGTTAATACATAACCCATACCGAGTTTAGTATGAATCAGCTTGGGTTCGAAGCCTTTATCTATTTTTTTTCTTAAAAAATTAACATAAACCTCAATCACATTTAGGCTCGTATCAAAGTTCAAATCCCAGATTTTTTCGGCAATATCCATTTTTGAAAGCACCCTGCCCTTATTTCTGATTAAGTATTCTAAAAAATCAAACTCACGAGCCGTCAAATTTATCAATTTTTTATCTCTAAAAACTTTTTTGCTATCAATGTTTACTTCCAGATTTGCCACACGCAGGATTCGCCCCGTAGGTTGTGGCTCGAAATCCGTCCGTCGTAAAAGCGACGAAACTCTGGCAAATAATTCACGAAAATCGAATGGTTTAACCATATAATCATCAACCCCAACATCAAAACCTTCGAGTTTATCTTCGACCTCTCCCAGAGCTGTCAGCATCAAAACAGGCAGAAAAGGTTTTTCTTCTCTGATTCGTTTGCAGACCTCGTAGCCATTCATTTGAGGTAAATTTATATCCAGAATTATCAAATCAAATTTAGACTGAATCGCCATCCGTAGCCCCAGATTACCATCAAAAGCATTCTCGACATCGTACTCCATTTTCAAAAGCCCTTTTTTGAGGGTTTCGGCAATCCGACGGTCGTCTTCGACAATTAGTATTTTCTTATTTTGTTGCATTTTACTTGGTCTTAAAATAATTCACCAACATTCCCAAACTAAGCCCCTGGACCACAACCGAAAATAATACAGTAATGTAAGTTATGGCTACTAAAACATCTTTGTAGTCTGACTCCGGCAGCGATAATGCCAAGGCAATGGAGATACCCCCTCTTAGCCCTCCCCAAGTCATGATGTAAGGGAAATTCTTATTAATTTTTTTCTTAAATCTTCCAAACTTAAACGGAATGATAATCGACAGAAATCGCATTAAAAGTACAATCAGAATTGATACAAATGCGATGATTGAAAATTTCGATAAATCTTCAATTGTCAGAATCTCAAGCCCAATTATCACAAATAAAAAAGCATTTAAAAGCTCGTCGATGATTTCCCAAAATGTTGTTACATATTGTTGGGTAATATTTGACATCGAGCGATGAAGCCCCACGTTACCAATGTATAAGCCCGCAACAACCATCGCCAACGGGCCAGAAGTATGCAAAACCGATGCAAGTGCATAGCCTCCCATAACAATTGCCAACGTAAGCATTACTTCGGTCTGGTAATGGTCTATGCTACCTAATATTTTATCGCCGAAGAATCCCAAAATGAATCCTAAAAACACCCCCCCGATAACCTCAACCCCAAAAAGTTTGGCAATCTCAAGGTAATTTATCTCGGCGACGCCACTGCCCGAGAGTTGTAAAATTGTTAGAAAAACTACAACCCCAACTCCATCATTAAAAAGTGATTCGCCCGAAATTATAATTTCTTCTGACTTTGGTACTTTTGCTTGTTTTAAGATTCCTAAAACTGCAATTGGGTCAGTAGGCGAAATTAATGCACCAAATAGTAAACAGTAAATCAGGGGTATCGAAAACCCCAAAAGTGGTGCAACCCAGTGTAGAACAAAGCCTATCATAAAGGTTGAAAACAGAACCCCAAAAAGAGTAAATATCAGAACTGCCCACTTTTGAGACTTTAAAATTTCAAAATCTACGTGTAAAGCCCCAGCAAATAACAAAAAACACAACAAATATTCCATCAAAAAATTGGAGAAACTAAAACCCCCAACCAACTGCCTTAAATGACTAAAATCTAATCCAAATTTACCCAAAACAAGTATAGATATTGACATCGTAACAGACATCAACATAAGTGCAATGTTGTTGGGAAGTCGAATCAACTTAACATTGATGTACGAAAAAACCGCACATAGAATTACTAAGATGGTAATTGCATTGAATAAAGTCATCGCTGAGAAATTTACGCAAATAAAATCAATTGACCTTATGAACCGCTTAAATAAACCTTAATCAGAACTTAAAATTAATCTTTGTGTTCAATCTGGCAACTTTTAAGTCCGTTTTAAGGTTTAATTATTAGATTTGTAAAAATCTCTATTTTTTATAAAATGAACTTCAACACAGAGCTGCTCGAATTGCAAACCTTCACCAATCAAACTGGAAGCCTGACGGTATTTGAAAAAATATTTAATTCGATAAACGAGGTAAGCTGCCTAAAAGCCGAAGACCTAACATCTATCGAACATATTGCCGAAACCCGCCGTGCCATAGCTTGTATCAAAGGTGATTGTGAAATTTTAGTCGAAGAAAACGCTCAGCAGCAAACTTTTCTGCTCGATATGGCTCATAAATGTATTATTATCGGTAAAGATGCAAAGTATATTTTTACCAAACACTCCGAAGATATTATTTTACTGTCGGTCGATGAATAAAAAAAAATCGGCAGAGCAAAGCCCCGCCGATTTATGTCTGAGTAGTTAAACCCTAATTGATTGGAATCGCTTTATTTAAGCATCTTTCGTTGGTCTGGATTTATTTAGTTTTTGATTGGTTTTGTGGAACCTTTCCGAACTGTGTATCACAAGTTTTGTTAAATAATCTACTCTCAATGCAAGGTTCGAGGAGGCTGTAAATCTCGCTTGGTGTAAATTTCAACAACACCCCCTTTTTATGGTTTAGCATGTCATTGCTGAGGTAAATAGCTACGTTGTCGCCGTCTAAACCAAATTGTTTGGTATACGCTCGCCAGTCGGCAACAAGGCTGAGCTTCATGGTTTTTACTTTTCTTTCAATCAAATCGGCAAGATTTTTCTGCGATTTTTCGTCTTGCCGAAAGAAATCATAATCTTGCAAAAAACGTTTGGTACGGAGGTCATAAATCTCCCAATCTTGGTTTTCAATGCAATTGTCGTTGGCTTTTTTACAATTCCCTTCTTGGAGATAAAAGCCCACTAAATCGTTTCGTACCAGCGTAACTCTCGTAATTTTATAGTAATAGTGAAAAAACTGAAAATCGTAACACTCTTTATCGCCTTCACAGTTACCAAAATATGTCATTCCTTTGAGCCAATCATTCAAAAAATCTTGCGTTTTTAAATCTAATAACCCATCAATTTCGGCATAAGATGTCTTCCAAGTACAATCTAACTCTTTATCGTATTGGGCAAGAGCCGTATTTTTTATATTGATAAACGCACCGATATTGGTAAACTTCTCTTTTGCAGGGATTTTCGTAAAATCAACCTGTGCGTTACAATTCTGAGCAATGAGCAAAATCAATAAAACCCCGATAGAAAAAATTGAGAGTTTTAATGCTCTTTGTAAGAATACATAAAAGTTTTCTGATGGCTCCATTGGTTCATTTTTGATACCCCAAAAATAGTGCGTTACGGCGACCAAAAAACTGATTGCCCTCACCCCTCGGTATGATTTTGGGCAGGTTTTTCGTTATCGAATAAAATCCTAACCGAAGGCGTGTAGGTATCGTCGAATTGACCATCTTTTGTTGCCCAAAAAAAGGCAACCAAAAAGCCAACCGCCACCATCAAGGCAGCAATAACGAGATAAATGATGATTCCCATTTTGAAAAATTATTTGATAATGTTTTAGAAAAACCGCTCAATAATATTTATTTATTGAATAATGTAAACAATTTACGAATGACCGTTCTCGATTAACTTCTTTTCATATCAGCTTCTTCAGTTTTGCAAATACATAAGTCAATCCAACCGCAAAAAGTACTACCGAAAGCGAACTCAATGGCATAAAAATAGCCGCCATTACTGGTGATAATTTACCTGATACAGCCCAGCCGAGTCCGATAAAATTATAAACCAAAGACAACATAAAACTTGCCTTGACGATGTTAAGAGCTATTTTACTAAACTGCATAAAATCAGTTAGTTGAGCAAACTTAGAGGCATCCAAAATAGCATCACAAGCGGGTGAAAAGGCCTGAATGTCTTCGCTGAGGGCAATCCCAACATTACTTTGCCGTAATGCTCCCGCATCATTCAGTCCATCGCCTATCATCAAAACGTGGTTACCAACTTCTTGCTCGTATTTAATAAAATTGAGTTTATCTTGTGGTTTTTGATTAAATTTCAATCTATTTAGTTCAAAAAACGGTTTCAAAGTCGATTTTTCTGAGTTGTTATCACCCGAAAGCAGAGAAAGTTTAAAGGTATTTCTGAGTTTTAAAAGTACACTTTGCCAGTTTTTACGATAATTGGGTTTAAGCGTGAAGAATCCTTTATATAAATGATTTATCTCTACCAAAACCTGCCCCGACTCGCTCCCGTCTCTAAAAGTCTCAATAAAATCACGGCTACCGATTCTGATAAAATTATTGTCAATAATACCCTCAATACCCATTCCTTTTACTTCGTTAAAATACGTTATTTTGGCTTTATCAATTCGCTTTTCAGTTTGTTGTCTGATGCTTTGAGCAATCATTTGGCTCATTGGGTGTAGCGATTGTTCCGAAATCTGCCAAATCATTTCTAATTCCTGAATGGTGAGTGCTTCACCTTCGTAATGAATCTCACCTTTTTTGTTTTCGGTCAATGTACCGGTTTTATCAAAAACAATCTCATCTACCTCAGTCAAAAGCTGAATAACGCCTTGATTTTTGACATAAAACTTATTTTTACCGAAGATTCCCATGGTTGTATTCATCGTAAACGGCATTGAGAGTGTCAAGGCACATGGGCAAGCCACCATCAAAACCGCCGTTACGGTCGTCCAAACCAAATCGGGTTGGTATAATTGCCAGTAAATACCCGTAAATACCGCAATGGCAATCGTAACGAAAGTAAAATATTTACTAAATGCGTTGGCAAGTTCGGTGGTAGGTATCCGTTTTTCTTTTTTGAAAGCATCGTTATTCCACAATTCGGTCAGATAACTCTGCGAAACTGTTTTCTGAACTGCCAATTCGATGTTATCGCCCAATTGTCGTCCGCCTGCATAAATCAAATCACCAATTTCTTTTTCGACTGGTTCCGATTCACCAGTTACAAAACTATAATCTATCAATCCTCTACCAGAAATCAAAATCGCATCGGCTGGGATTAACTCTTGGTGGTGAATCTCAATAATGTCGTTTTTTTGAAGTTCGGCAATGTTTTTATAGACATCGCCGGTCGCCCTAACCCCTCTCCCTCTTGAGTGAGGAACTATCACCTTGACCGCCAGCGGGAAATACGACTTATAGTTACGTTCAAATGATAAATAATTATAAGTTACCTGCTGCACCCATTTACCCGCCAATAAGAAAAAAACCAAACCAGCAAGGCTATCCCAATATCCTGATGAATGATTGACGAATGTCTCATAGCTGCTCCTTATAAAAAGTGCCGAAATACCCAGTGCAATCGGAATATCGACACTCAGTACCGATGCCGAATTTTTCAGATTCTCTCTCATCGATATCCAAGCACCTTTTAGGTAATCGGATGCCCCAAAAAAGAAAACCGGTAGCGACAAAACAAAATTGAGGTACAAAAAGAATTTCTGATAAGTCGCATCGACGACATTGCTGAGGTCTAATTTGAAATAATCCGGAAAACTAAACAACATGATATTACCCATACAAAAACCTACAACTCCAATTTGCAGAATCAAGCGGCGTTGTACTTTGTTTTTGGTGGGTTGGTTTTCAGTACTTTGTAGGTTTATGGCGGGTTCGTAGCCCAGAGTCGCCAACAGTTCTACGATTTCGAGCAATGAAACTTTTGTCGGGTTATAACTTACCGATAGGTCTTTTTTCAAGAAATTTAATCGAGCCGAAGTAACGCCTTCGAGTATTTTATTGAAATTCTCTAACAACCAAACGCACGAACTGCAATGTATGGCAGGAATATGAAATGTTACTTTATTGATAGTATCACTCTGAAAATCAAGTAGTTGAGTCTGAATTGACGGTTCTTTCAGATAATCGAATTTACCGTTAAAATTCTTGGCTTTTAGACTAACCCCAGCGTTTTGATTCAAGTCGTAATAAGTGCAGAGGTTATTCTCCTGCAAAATCTCATAAACTGTTTTGCAGCCATTACAACAGAAATTTTTGTCTTCTACAACGAGACTTTCATCGGCACAGTCGTTTCCGCAGTGATAACACGATATTTTAGTTTCTACGGTAGTCATGATTCCATTCTGGGGTTAATTAAAAGTCAATCTTAGTTATTCAATAGTCAATCAGTTGATAATTTAAAATTGACAATTAGTGACAAGCGTATGACAAATTTTGGCCATGTAAATTAGCTCATTCGACCAATCGCACAGCTTACATAAGATTTTGCTGTTTGTAATAAATTTGTCGTACCAGCTTCGGGGTAGCCCAAATCAGCCAGTTGTGCTAAAATTGTCTCTTTATCCGTAAAATCTTCGTGTTCGACCTCCACCCATCCTTCTTCGGGATTTGATTTTACATCAACCACACCTACCAATTTCATCAATCCGTTTTTTATCGAATTACCACAACCTGAGCATTTCAGATTATCAACAAATATTTTATCAAGAACAAGATTCATTTTTTTTTCTGATTTAATACTCAAATTTCATCATCAATTGTGTAGCTAAATATGATGGTCGTTTTGGTAAAGCATGACTTTCGTCATAAAAACAAACGTGACCCAAAATGATGAGCCACGTTTTGCAAAACCTACGATATTAATCAATATAAAAACTACATGTAATTCAAGTCATTATTTGGCTTGAGCTTGATTATTCTTAAAGAATTAAGCAAAAGAATAATGGGATAAGTTGGGTCAAATTCGTGCCATTTTATGCCAAAATTAGCTCTTCCACCCAGTTTGTGGTGATTATTGTGGTAAGATTCGCCCATCATCAAGAAATCGAACGGAAGCAGATTCTTTGCGGTATCATTGACCTTAAAGTTTACATAACCGTATTTGTGAGCAAACCAATTGATGATTACACCATGAACCGGCCCCATTAGGTAGTGAATCGGTAAGAGTAGATACTGCCACGGACTCGTCGCAAAATAAATGTAATACAGTGTGTAAAGAACACCCCAAAAGATGCGAGAAACCCAAAGGTCGCCGAGTTTTTCTAAAAACATCCAGTTTGGTACATTTTTCTTGAATCTCTCTTCAATATTTGCACGGTCATTGAGCAAATCGTTGTAGTTATTCTTGGTTTTCCACATCATGTCAAACAGATTATCTGAATAACTTGGCGAATGTGGGTCTTTTTCGGTATCGGCATAAGCATGGTGCAAACGGTGCATGATTCCGTAAGCTTTGGGGCTTAAAAAAGACGAACCCTGAGTGATATAGGTTACGACATAAAAGAATTTTTCCCATAATTTCGACATTGTAAACATCTTGTGAGCCGCGTAGCGGTGCAAGAAAAAAGTTTGAGAGAATAACGATAAATACCAGTGTGCAAGAAAAAAAACTAAAATTGCCATTTAACTTAAATTGTTAGAGAATAATTGTTTAGAATCAACTTTTTTCTGAGAAGCCGAGTAGGAGTCTGTTTAGGAGTACTAAGCTATCTTCATTGTAGTACGAAAGTAGTCTTCAATCCGATTGCGAATTATGACAAACTTCTATTAGGAGCCTGATATTTATCATATTTTTAGAATAGTAATTATCCGAACCTTTGTCTGTATGGATAACCTCTTGTTTTATATACTTACACTATTTTCCGAGATAATCGGCACGGTCGGGGGCTTTGGGTCTTCGGTATTTTTTGTACCGATGGCCAATTTCTTTTTACCATTTCATCAGGTATTGGGTATCACTTCGCTACTACACGTTTTTAGTAATTTATCAAAAATTTATTTATTCAGAAAAGGCCTCGACAAAGGTATTTTCTTGAAAATCGGGATTCCGAGCATCGTTTTTGTGATAATCGGGGCTTATTTCTCAAAATATCTGAATACTCAAATCGCCGAATTGGTACTTGGTGTTTTCTTGATTCTTTTTGCAGGATTTCTGCTTATTTATAAAGATTTTTCGATTAAGCCAAGCAATGCAAACTCAATCGTTGGAGGTAGTTTGGCGGGTTTAATGGCTGGACTGATAGGAACGGGCGGAGCAATCCGAGGATTGACTTTGGCATCATTCAATGTTCAGAAAGATGCTTTTTTGGCAACATCGGCACTGATTGACTTCGGAGTCGATGCCAGCCGATTCGGGATGTATGCTCTTCAAGGCTATCTCACTAAAGAAATGCTCTGGCAAGCCCCTATCTTGTTGGTAATCTCATTTGTGGGTTCGTGGATTGGAAAACAGTTATTGAATAAAATCCCGCAAGAAACCTTCAAAAAGATTGCACTGTGGTTAATACTTTTGGTAGGTTTATATAGTCTTTGGGAATATTTAAAATAATTTTTCAATTTTCAGCGGTTTTTAAGGTTGTAATATTTCATTTGCATCAGATGTCATTTATGACTCAATAAAGAAATTGAAAAACACGCAAAAACTATAAATCGTTATGTTGTTAAGACAGCTTGAATATATCGTTGCAGTTGATAGGTTAAGAAATTTCACGAAGGCAGCCGACGAGTGCTGCGTAACCCAGCCGACACTCTCGGCTCAGATAAAAAGCCTTGAGAATTATCTCGGAATAAAGATTTTTGACCGAAGTCAGCATCCAGTTTTGCCAACAGAGCAAGGCAAATTGATTCTCGAACAAGCGAGAGGAATTGTAAGTCAATACCGTGATTTGGTAGTATTTTCAAAGAAATTATCACAAAATAGATTTTTGAGACCACAAATCTGAAATCTCCAAAAACCAAAAACTTGGCTTCATCCGTAAGAATAAAGCCAAGTTTTTTTATGGCATAATGGTTACATTCTATCAGACCAGTGTTACATACATACTTTCACCGATATGATTTTGGCGTTCGAGCGTCCAGCTATTTGTAAATGCAGTACGAAGCCACGAAGACCCCATTTTTCTAAAGATAGCAACTTGCAAGCCCATTGACTCCCAAAATTCATTCTCGACCTCCGAAACAGTCATCGAAGAAGTAATGATAAAATTCTGAGGATTCTTCATACTCGAAATCATCAGTAGCGTATGAAAACTATCGCTACTTACTTCATCTCCACGACAATAAACTTCGAGTTTCAAAAAAGGATACACCTCATTAAAAACACGGGTCAATTGTTTCACGGTCATTTCTTTGTTAATTGCTATTTCCATAGTAGTGCTTGATTTGGTCAAATAAAATTTAAGACACAGCCAAAACAGGTACACCTGCATCAAAAGCGAGCCTTTTGGTATGCTGTTCGTTAAAAAACTTATCAAAGAATCCGTGATTCTTGGGCAATGTAATAAGCATCTGGGCTTTATTTTTCTTGGTAAATTTAATGATTTCGTTTGTAGCACTTTCTCCGATTATTGTCTGGAACGTATGTGGGATTTCTAAAAGTAACTCCCTGATTCTCAATGCCGTTTCTTCGACGGCAAAGCTATGTACTTCGGTCTCAGACTTAGCAACATAAACCAAATTTAGAACCGCACCCATGTTTTTTACGAGCTGTATCAACCTTTCAAATACCACTGCATCAATTGTTTTTTTGAGGTCAATCGCCAAGACTAAGTTATCAAAAGCCCCAAATTTCGTTTTCGGTGGAATCAACATAAGTGGAACACCACTTTGCTGAATCATTTCGGTTGCAATACTACCAAAATACCTCGCTCCGCTTGGGGCTTCGCCAACGGTACTCATCAAAAGTAAATTAGCTTTCACTTCTTTTGCGGCATCTCTGATTGCCTCTACTTCAAAACCTTCTTTTACAAAAGTTTCGATTAGCAGGTTTTTATCAACTTTTTGGTGGATTCTTTTTTTTAGATTTTCTAATTTTTTAAAGGCTATTTGCTCCAAACCTTCTACACTTTCAAGCACTAATCCTAAATCTGAATAATTTGGCATCAGAAAACGATAGGCATGAAAAAGCACCAACTTTGCGTCTTGTTTGCAAGCAAGCTGAGCTGCAAAATAGGCTACATTATTGGCGTTTCTCGAAAAATCTGTCGCAAAAACGAAAGTTTTCATAAAGGTTCGGAGTTTTAACACTACAAAGTTGAAAATCTTAATGCCCAAACTCTATGACGTACCTCATAAAGTTTTATGATTATTATATTAATTATCTATTTTCTCTTTCAGTAAACTGATATTTATCATATTTTTATACGTTAAAACAGTTCTTCTTTGCCGATGAAAAACATTAATGAATCGCTTAAAAAATCTAAAACAAGTATTGCTGAGATGGATATACTCAACCAATCAGAAGCGATTTTCTTATTTGCCAATGAGGGGATTTTGATTGTTGATAAGCACGGAAATATTGTAAGGGTAAACCCTAATGGAGAAGCATTATTTGGTTACAACGAAGGTGAACTTGAAGGTAAGAAAATTGAAGATTTAATTCCAAACCGATTTAGAGAGAAACATCATAGCTATCGCGATGAATTCAATACAAACCCTCATGCACGCTCGATGGGTGGTGGAATGAATCTATTTGCCCGTAAAAAGGATGGAAGTGAGTTTCCGGTTGAGGTTAGCCTTAGCCCATACAAAAACAGCAAAGGCGACTATGTAATTGCATTTGTGATTGATATTAGTATTCGTAAAAAGGCCGAAGATAAGCTCGTTACCTACAAAAACGAACTCGAAAAAGAGGTTGAAGAACGCACATTGGTTTTGAAAGAGGCTATCCAAAAACTCGAAAAAACAAAAGACGAACTCGACCAAGCACTAAAACGTGAGCGTGAACTAAACTCAATGAAATCAAGGTTTATTTCGATTGCATCGCACGAGTTTCGCACTCCATTGGCAACTGTTCTATCTTCGCTATCGTTGGTCGAAAAATATGCTGATTTGAATGAAGACGAAAAACGGGACAAGCACATTGGTAGAATCAAATCATCGGTACGAAACCTAACAGACATTCTCAATGATTTTCTTTCGCTCAATAAACTCGAAGAAGGAAAAGTTGTGATTTCACCCGAACGATTTGATTTGCACGAATTACTCGAAGAATTAAAACAACAATTACAATCGATAGCCAAAAAAGGGCAAAAAATTGAATTGAGATGCTACTCACAAAGTAAAACCTGTGAAGTAACGCTCGATTCAAAACTTGTGAGAAATATTATCATAAATTTGGTCTCGAACGCCATTAAATTTTCTCCCGAAAACGCTACGATAAATATCTCGGCCGAACTAACTGATAGTCAAGTATTTATAAAGGTAAAAGATTCAGGAATTGGAATGCCCGAGTCAGAACAGAAGCATATTTTTGAAAGATTTTATCGGATGAGTAATGCTGGTGAGATTCAGGGAACCGGCTTAGGGTTAAGTATTGTGAATCAATATGTTCATCTTCTAAAAGGATACATTACTTTCAAAAGCGAAGAAAACGTCGGAACCGAATTTATCGTTAGTTTACCGATACATTTATAGAAAACATCATGAAAAAAATTTTATTGATAGAGGATAACCCAGATATTAGAGAAAATACATCCGAAATTCTCGAACTTGACGGTTATGAGGTTTTGACAGCCGAAAACGGCAAAATTGGCGTTGATTTAGCCATAAAAGAGATTCCAGACCTCATTATTTGTGATATTATGATGCCCGTCTTAGATGGGTATGGGGTGCTTCATCTTCTTTCAAAAAACAAAGAAACTACCGATATTCCGTTTATCTTTTTGACCGCCAAGGCCGAAAGGTCGGATTTTAGAAAAGGAATGGAAATGGGTGCCGACGACTACATCACCAAACCTTTTGATGATGTAGAATTGCTAAGTGCGATTGAGAGCCGTCTGCGTAAAAAAGAGGTAATCAAAAAGAGCTATAACCAAGATATTTCGGGCTTAGACCAGTTAATTTCTGATTCGGCTGGCGATATTGAACTAAAGAAATTGTTAAGAAAAAAACCGAGGTTTATCGCGAGGGTGATTTTCCGTTGTATCTCTACTACATTAACAAAGGGAAAGTCAAGGCTTTTAAAACCAATGATGATGGCAAAGAATTGATTGTAAATCTGTATCAAGAAGGCGATTTTGTCGGGTATGTAGATTTGATTCAAGATAGCAATTTTACCGAAACCATCGAAACCATCGAAGACGCTGAGATTTGCCTGATTCCGAAAAAAGATTTTAACACACTACTCCATCAAAACCCTCAAGTAGCTCAGAAATTCATTCAGTTGCTTTCTAAAAACATAAAAGAAAACGAAAGTAATTTGCTTAAACTGGCTTATAACTCGGTTCGGAAACGTGTTTCGGAGGCTCTTTTGCGTTTTACACAAGACAATCAAGCTCCGATGAAAATCAGCCGTGAAGACTTGGCAAGCATCGCAGGTACTTCGCTCGAAACCGCAATCCGAACTCTATCCGATTTCAAAGACGAAAAACTCATCGACATCGAGAGCGGAAAGATTTCGATAATTAACATCGACAAATTGAAGCGACTACGCAATTAAGAAGATTACTACATAAATTTATAAACAAAGGGCTTTCAAATGAAAGTCCTTTCCTTTTCAATCTATATCTCGAAAATTTCAAACCAAAATCGCAATCATACTTCTTGCTCCGTGGGCTCCAATCACGAGCGATTGCTCAATATCGGCAGTCTTAGACGGTCCAGCAATAAATACTCCGTATGAACCCACCGAACTGATGTTTCGGTAGCCAAAGTGCATATTTGGTACAATGGCTTTCTTCTCAATTACCAAAACCAAATGCTGTGCAATGTAGGGAAGAGACCGATTCAACATGTTCGATTCGGGCAACCAAATTGCCGCATTTTCTGAGACTCCAAAATCTCCTTTTAATACTGCCAAATCAATTTTTTCGAGGTCTTCTTTGGGTGTCTGGATATTCACCTTAACGCTTGGTTCAATAATATTAGAGGCTATTCGCTCGGCATCAAAATAAATTTTCTTAATAAATCCTTCTATATCAGCCAGTTGCATCTCTTCTGCTCTGCCACCAATCGAAGCAAGCATAGTTTTGAATTGCTCGACGACTGCTATTTCGTTTTCAAAAAGTGGTAGTTCGGGTAAACCTACCAAAGCAGGTTTATTTGCTTTTGCTTGAGCTAATATCTTTTCTCTCGAAGACATATATTTATTTTGGAATTAGGATTTGGGATTACGGATTTTATTCAGCCATAATCATAAAAATCAATATCAAAATCAGTGAAATCAACGATTCTTTTTGTACCATTCCTTGAAGCTGTCTTGGGGCGGCTCGGGCAATTCACGTGCTTTTGCCCACGGATTAAGCCCTTTAGCATGAGTCAATCCATGAGGTAGCACTTTCAAAGCCAAACGCCCTGCTTTACCCGCAAAATCATAAACTTTTGGTTTTTGGAGTAGCCAAGAAAGCCCTTTCATTCCAAACTTTTTTGAGGCCGGAATCTCATTATTCTCAGCAATTAGCTGCCGCCACTTATATAATTGCTGGTGAATATCAATCTTGACGGGGCAGACATCCGAACACGACCCGCAAAGTGTACTGGCAAAAGGTAAGGTACTGTATTTTTTGAGGTCGATATTGGGCGAAAGAATCGAACCGATTGGCCCCGGAACTGTAAAATCATAACTATGCCCACCACTTCGACGGTAAACCGGGCATGTGTTCATACAAGCCGCACAACGAATACATTTCAAAGAATTTCTAAAATCTGGTCGTCCAAGCTGCTGAGTTCTGCCATTATCTACTATTACGATGTGCATTTCTTTACCTTCGGGTGGGGCAGTAAAATGCGAAGTGTATGTTGTAACAGGCTGCCCCGTTGCACTCCTTGCCAAAAGTCTCGTAAAGACGCCTAAATCCTGCAATCTTGGAATCAGCTTTTCGATTCCCAT
>JALOLV010000304.1 GCA_025455785.1 Spirosomataceae bacterium
ATGCTGGTATTGACCGAATAACGAGTGTCGTTGTAGCTGATTTCTGAATTAAATGCCAAATCGAGTTTGTCATTTGGTCTGAAATTGACACGGGCCTCGCCACGGTGAATGAATTGTTTAGTTATATTTTCTATGCTATTCACCAAAGTCAAACTACGGTCGTGGATTAGACGATAACCTAAATTCAGATTAGCCTTTAATGGCTTGATTCTGAATCCATAAGTCAAATCGCCGAATAAATTCAATCCGTATTTTACGTTGATTGGCTTGTAAGTACGCACCAACGAATTATCAATAGTTTGGCTCGACGATATTCTGTTTTGGGTATAAGTTACGTTAAACATCGTCATGAAAAAGCTGAAATTCGAGAGATTATTGAGCATATATTGCATATTGCCACGATGCTGGTACTCTGGACGAAGGTTAGGGTTTCCTTCTCTGATATTCAGAGGGTCGGTATTATCAATTATCGGACTAAGGTCTTTAATATTTGGCTCTTGAATATCGGTCATATAATCTAATCGGACATTATGGCTCGATGTAAAATTGTAATTATAATGTAGGTTTGGTAATAGATTCGTGAATGTTCGACGGATTGGAATATCCTGAATGAGTAGTTTACCATCGAGTTCAGAATGTTGCAGGCTCAGCCCAAATGAATAGTTGTATTTCTTTTGATTTACCCTAAAATTTAATCCTCCACGATTGTAAGTGTAATCATTCTCAAATTTATTACTCAATCGACTATTAAAAGTTCGTCGATTCTCGGCAACATCATACACCTCACGATTGAGATTAAAATCGCTCTTGCGGAAATTGTAATTGGCTTCGAGATAACGTCTTTTACCCAATGGTTCGGTGTATGAGGTATTTACTCCGTAGTTCAGTTGTTCTCGGTTCTGGTTATTTACCTGATTAAGCCTCTCAGTTCGTGGTATAGCTAAATTGAGAAATGAGTTTACGGCGTTTAAGTCTCCCTCCGAATTATTATTACTCAATCCAAAAGTGGCATATGCTGAAAAAGTGCGACCCTTTTTATTGAATTTATGACGAAAAAGTAGATTTGAATTGAGGTTGATTCCATCTCCAAAATTATTGGTATTTCGGGTACTTGTATTTTCTATTTTGCCCGATTCACCAATGGTTTCGCTGCTGCTCATGTTTCTGGCATCGGTTTTATTGTAAGTTGCATAGGTGGTAAATTTGATTGAATTTGCCGAATCAATCTTTTGGTCAATACTAAAATTGAACCTATGATTGAAGTTAAGATTCTGTTGGTTACTTTTTGATATTGATGTAAAATTTCGATTCCCGAAGAAATTCTGTCGATTTACCTCTCTATCGGTTACGTTATCCAAACCATTAAAGAAATAACTTCCGTTTACATCAGTTTTTGGTGTTTTATTTTGGTTGAAATTCAGTCCACCTGCCCACGAACGCATGAATCCTTGATTAGGCTGACCAAGACCCAAAGGCATATCATTAGCATCAAACTGAAAACTCATTCTACCTCCTCCGCCCGACATCATACGCTGCATATCGCCCGTAAAATTAAGGTAGTCCATTATCGAAAAACCCTGCTGATTGATGTTATTGCCCATTCCAAGCAGCGAAAACTGGCTCGATTTCGTAAATTTATTGATGTTTGCTCGGCTGTTAAATCTATCATTTTTCCCACCGTACGCCCCCATCAGCGTCCCGAAAACACCCTTTTTGCGGTCGTCTTTGAGTTTTAGGTCAATGGTTTTGCTACGCTGACCGTCGTCAATACCCGTAAATTCGGTTTGGTCTGAGCGTTTATCAAAGAGTTTTACTTGGTCAACGGCATCGGCAGGCAGATTTTGGGTTGCAATTTTGGGGTCTCGCCCAAAAAACTCTTTTCCATCCACCGTAACTCGCCTTACGGTTTCGCCTTGAGCTTTGATTGTACCGTCTTTCTCGACTTGTACTCCGGGTAATTTTTTCAATAAATCTTCGACAACAGCATTTGGCTGGACTTTAAACGAACCCGCATTGTATTTAATCGTATCGCCACTGAATTCGACCGGAGGTCTTTCGCCTTTTATCGTTACGCCGTCTAATTCTTTAGAAACAGGTTTCAGGGCAATCTTACCAAAATCCATATCGTTGTCTAAAACAGCAAACGCTTTGGTGAAATTCTGATAGCCAACGTACGTAACTTTAAAGATATAAGTACCATTCGATACATTTTTGATTTCAAAATCGCCACGATAATCGGCCCTGCCGAAACTCACCAAAGATGAATCTTTGCCGCTTAAAATCAAAACCGTGGCGTATTCGAGGGGCTTGGCGGTAGAATCAACCACCGAGCCTTTGATAGTAACTCGCTGGGCAAAAGTTGCTGAACTGATAAATAGTAAAATGTAAAATAGCTTTTTCATAAATTGAGTTAACGTTCTTGTCTTTCAAACTTATGAATGCAAAAGTATCTTACGAATCATTGGAAGTAGGTTAATGAGTATTGAAACAATGTTAAAAAAGGTTAATCGAGATTCAGAAAACAAAAAAGGTGCTGGCAATACCAGACACCTTTCGATTTAGTTTAGGGTTTGTTACATGAGGTAAATTAGCGTATATTCAGAGTATTGAAGGTTAAGTCAAGTCGTTTTGATGCCACGAAATTAGAACCCCACTTGAATATTTGCAAATTTTTCCTTAAATATTTATAATATTTTTTTGAGACTTTCGTTTACTTTATCTATCCAAACCTGTTTTCCGGCACAGTTCCAGTGTGTATCTCCTTTGTCGTACAAAAGTGTTTTTGAAGAAGAAAACGGCGAGAAAACATCAAAAAAAGGCATTTTTAGGTTTTGATGTAATTGGATTCGCTCGATGATTCGATTGTACTTACCAATGTTTGGAGCAACTATCGAAGTCTTGTTTGGACAAATTGTGAGATAGACTTCATCAAAGCCTAATTTACGGTAATGGTTGTAAGTATCGTTGAGATTCTCAACAATTTTATCGATTTCGTCATCGCTCACTTCATCAAAACACGAATTTACTCCGTTTTTGACATCAACTCCGTACAAAATATTCTGTCCGTCTTTTGTAACAACCACCATTGAGTCAGTTCTGTCAAAAAACTTCCAATTAAACCACGCCTTTGCTTCTTTTATCGAAAGTGCAAAATCAGAAGAAAAAAGTGCCGACTCGTGGCGTTCGGTTTTGTACGGAATCTCAAATTCTTGCAAATCTTTGAGAATATCTACTTCGCCTCCTTTTTTCTCTTTTGCCAAATGGGTTGATTGAGGTGAATTTACAATCTTCAAATTTCGGAATGGCTTGGCAAATCTTTCACGTACATGCCGCTCGACGGTTTCGATGATAAGAACATTCGTTTTTGAAGTGTCTAATCGAGTAAAATTGGTATCGGCAGCCACAAAATAGCGTTTATAGCCTTCGGTAATAAAATGTTCGGCTCCAATCCTGCCCTCTTCGGTAAAGCTATCGCCCAGTAAAATCAGGTTGGAGTTCTTGATTTTGCTCAATGCTGGATTTGAGCATTTTTCGACTGGAATTCTGAATTGAGGAAGGTTGGATAATCGGTACAAATCGCCATAGCGATAATCATCTTGCAGAAAACCTTGGTTGTATAACAATTTCGATAAATCGCTTGAGCATCCAATGAGCCAAAGGAATGAAAATACAAAAGCAATACCCAACGGATAATATTTTTTAATAATCTGAATCATCAATCTTATCAGTAAAAAATCAATTAATCTGCGATTCTTTCTCCAATTCGTAAATCTTGACATCGACCACAAATCTAAACCAAAGAGCTTGCAGAAAATGAAAAATCAAGCCTTCTTTTCCATCCAAAATACCTAATTGAATAAAATAACGATGAAAGAAATAAATAAACGGACGGACGAAAAGTGGCATATCCCACCAAATTTTCTTCAAAAACGCTACTCTTTGGTCGGGGTTTCCGAAAAGGTTTGGTTTTAAAGTCTGATTTCGGAGTTTATTTTTGCGTTCTATCTCTTCACGGGCTACCAAATCGCTGTAACGGTTGTGTTTTTCAATCCAAAAAGAGATTCGGTTTTCTTTCAGATTCTCTTCTTTTAGATAGCCTTTATCCCAAACGATTGTTTTGCCTTCGGCAATGAAACGGTGGTCCATGTTTTCGTTCAAATCCGAAAAACCAACGCCCGTTCTGAACATTTTTAATAAATACTTCGGAAAATATCCACCGTGTTTTAGCCAACGCCCTTTAAAATAATTCTTTCGATTGAAATAAATCCCATTGACATTTAAAATTCTTCAATAAGTCAAACAATTCGGGCAAAACGATGTGGTCAGAATCCAGTCCAATCGTCCATTTGGTTTGAATATCGAAGTTTTTTAAGGCAAAATCCCATTGTTTGGGATGAGTTTCAAATTTGTTGTACCTGACGATTGCTCCGTATTTTTCGGCAATTTCGAGGGTTTTATCCGTGCTGCCCGAATCGCAGATGTAAATATTGGCATTCAAATCTTTGATTGATTCGAGTAAACGAGGCAAATGTTGCTCCTCGTTGTAAGCCAAAACCACAAAAGAAAACTCTTTATTTTTTTCGTTGATTTCCAAAATTATTGATAGAATATGCCGAAACCTCCGAGCGTTTTACGAACCTTGGAGATTTGAAAATTTGTAATTTGTGTTAAAACTGAAATATTGCGAAGTGTAAAAACGCCCCAAAAACAAGAAGTACGTCCATCTTTGATAATCGTAGGGCATCCCGAATACGAAGTTTTGAACGAAAGTATGAATAAAGAAATAGCTCAAAAACAAAATCATGAGATTGCTTTTTTCTTTGTATTCTTTCAAAGCCCATTTAATAATGATAACGTGTATCAGGAGATAGCTCAAAAATGCAAGGATACCCAAATCATTGAATGTCTGAAAGATGGGGGCATCAACATAAAAATGATGATAGCCATTGCCAGTAATTATCCTAAACCAGTAGCCATTTTCCCAATTATCGGCAACATTTGTAAAAACTTGGGTGATATTTGTAATACGCTGAGAGGCAGATTCGTCGGCAGTAACGTACTTGGCGGCTGCCGCAGAGGTTTTGCTACTCGAAAAAAGGTTTCCTACTTTATCGAATCGTTCAAAAATTTTATTACTAAGGTTAATCGCAATCTCGTTAAAACGTGTGTAATTCCACAAATAAAAGATTCCGTAAGCAATTATCGTAAATAAAAGCAGGCCTTTCCAGCTAAAAATCCACTTAAAAATTCGATAAAAAGTACCTGCATTGACATTAAAATAGGTATAGAGCATCCCGAAAATACCAAATGCAATAAAAGTCTGGAACGATTGCGTAAGCACCAATACAACAAAACAAACCAAACCACCACCATAAAGCATTAATTTGTAAAGCAAAGACAGCTTTTGTCGCAACATAATGATTATCCCGACAATACCCGCAAACGCCGCACGTCCATAAATGTGGGGGTTACTCCAGACTTCTGTACCTTCGGTTCCGCTATCAAACGCAATACCCGCACGCATACCTATCACATAGGTAGGGTTTCGCAAAATAATAAACAGCAGTCCCAAACAACCAACTACTGATATAATCACGGTAAATGGCAAAAAAGTATCTTTGATGTCATTGATTGATACTGTCGAGAAAATATAAGCCGCCGAAAGTATCATAAATATATTGACTGCCTCAACTACTGGGTTGGTAAACCACCCCAAATGCGGAGTGTAAATTGCCAAATAAAGAATCCCAAAAAACCAATAAATCATCGTAAAAGTAACGATTTTGATATTTGGAACGTAAATTCGTTTAAAATTTTTGAGCGGAATCGCCGCAAACAATGCCCCAAGTGTGAGGGCAGCCGTAAAGACTTTATTGCCCGGTGCGAGTTTGATACCATCTCTTAAAAAATACACAATTGGCAAGCCAAAAAAGAAGAAACTAAGGGCAAATGCCTTGCGGTATTTTTCAAAACTATTTAGTATCCAATCTAAGGTTTTTACCATGACTTTGTTAATGAATAAATCTTTAAAAAAGTGAATTTAGAAACACAAATATACATTCTTTTAAGTTGATTTTTTGATAAAGCGGCTTAGAATCTTAATTTTGTGCAAGAATTTAACATCGTACAAACTCTTGAAACGCTCAAAACAAAACCCAAAAGAAGGTATCCGAATATTGATAATCCATCAATTCTTGTGGGCTCACTATAAAGCTAAAATATATACCGAACTCCAAAAAGTTGTTGATAAACACCCAAATGCCGAGCTTTTGGTTTTACAAACGGCACTTAACGAATTTACCAGAGCCAATATCGGTAATATAGATTGGAGTATCCACCAATACAACGTCAAATTACTTTTTGAGGATTTCTACGAAAATACCACGATTTTACAACGTGTAAAAAAGTGCATTTATTGGATACGGCAATTCAAACCGGATGTCGTAAACGTACCGGGTTATTATGAGCCAGCCATGAATCTCGTTTTGTTTTATTGTAGGATTAAAGGAATAAAAGTAAGTAATTATTTCGGCGGATTCGAGCGAGGCCGATAATCCAAACGTAACTTGGAAAGAATCTATCAAGAGTTTCATCGTGCGTAATGCTCAAGGTTTTTTTTGTTACGGCACTAAATCGGCCGACTATATGCTTAAATTAGGGGCAAAACCCGAGCAAATTTTAGTAAAAAATAATTCTGTCGATAACCAACGAATTGCCGAAACCCACCAGATTGCTCTCAAAACCCGTGAAGAAGATAAAAGGTTTATGGGCTTAAAAAAGTACAATTTTGTGTATGTGGGTCGTCTTATCAAAATCAAGAATTTGGATAATTTACTCAAAGCCTACAATAAACTAAATACC
>JALOLV010000305.1 GCA_025455785.1 Spirosomataceae bacterium
TCTCAAAACTCTTACGAAGATTATTTTTTGGAGTTTTCGGCCAACGAAACCCTCAAACGTTATCCGCTCACACCAGAAGGTTTGGTTATCGACGAGCCGATTGCAGTACCACAATCCGAAAACAGGATTTGTCTTACCAAAGAGTTATTTTATGAAGATGCTCTGGTCTTTAAAAATCTAAAATCTGATTGGGTTATTTTGAGGTCTGATAAAGGAAAACATCAATTGAAATTTGATTTTGCAGGATTCCCGTTCTTAGGGATTTGGGCAGCAAAAAATGCCGATTTTGTTTGTATCGAGCCGTGGTGTGGCATTGCAGATGCTGCCAATCACAACCAAGAATTGACCGAAAAAGAAGGAATCAACCGATTGGAAAGTGGAGAAGTTTTCGAGCGAATGTGGAAAGTTTCTTTGAGTTAAAATCGCATACGATATATTTTGAGAAGAAAACGTTTTTTTGATAGTTTTGGGCAACAAACTGACGACTATGAAAAAAACGCTTCTTCTCCTCTTTTTTTACACACAAATCTTTGCCCAGCAAAAGTCTTGGGTTCGGATAAATCAACTGGGCTATCTCGAAAAATCTATCAAAGTAGCAGTTTTTGTAAGCAAAGAAAATACGGCTATTTCGCAATTTAGCATTCATGATGCCCTAACCGATAAAGTAGTTTTTCAATCAAAAAACGTAAAATCATTTGGCAAATACGGTGCGTTTAGTACGTCTTATCGCCTCAATTTTAGTGATTTTAAAAGTAAAGGAGGGTTTTATATCAAGGTCGGCAATGCTACATCGCCCAATTTTCGTATTGCCAATGATATTTACGATGGCACAGCCGATTACTTGCTAAGATATATGCGTCAGCAGCGGAGCGGATATAATCCATTTTTGAAGGATAGTTGCCACCGAGAAGATGGATTTATTGTGTATCATCCAGACCCCAAGAAAGACTCAACCTACATTGATGTTTCGGGTGGCTGGCACGATGCCTCCGACTACCTGCAGTACCTACCAACTACCGCAAACGCCACTTTTCAATTGCTTTTTGCGTACAAACAAAACCCAAAAAGTTTTGGTGATAAACACGATGCTTGGGGAAATGAAGGCAAAAACGGGATTCCGGATATACTCGACGAAGCCAAATGGGGAATGGATTGGCTGCTCAAGATGAATCCGGCCAAAAACGAAATGTATAACCAACTCGCCGACGACCGCGACCACATGGGTATGCGGCTGCCTACAAAAGACACTCAAAAGTACGCTACAAACAAAGGACTGGCCCGCCCCGCTTATTTTATAACTGGCAAGCCACAAGGAGCATTCAAATACCAAAACCGAACGCAGGGTGTGGCATCTTCGGCAGGTAAATTTGCCTCAACATTTGCATTTGGCAGTCAGATTTTAAAAGATTTTTATCCAGAATATTCACAAAAATTGATTCAAAAAGCCAAAGACGCCTACGAATTTGGCAAACAGTTTCCGGGTACAACCCAAACGGCTCCTTGTAGGGCTCCGTACTTTTATGAAGAGGATAACTTCGTAGATGACATGGAGCTGGCGGCGGTGCAATTGCATGATTTATTCAATCAGACTGATTACCTTGCCGATGCCGCACAATTCGGAAAATCCGAACCAACAACTCCGTGGATGGGCAGCGATACAGCTCGACATTATCAGTGGTATCCGTTCTTGAATCTGGGGCATTATTTCATGGCAAACCAAAGCGAAAATATCTCTCAGCAATTTAGAGAATTCAAGAAGTTGGGTATCGAAAAAGTTTGGCAAAGGGGTAAAAATAATCCATTTTTGCACGGGATTCCGCACATTTGGTGTTCAAATAATTACGTTTCGGCCATGATAACGCAATGCTCCCTTTACGAAAAAACAACGGGCGATAAAACCTATGCCGAAATGGAGGCCTCACTTCGAGACTGGCTTTTTGGTTGTAATCCGTGGGGAACGAGCATGATTTGTGGATTGCCCGATGGTGGTGTTTCGCCACGTGACCCCCATTCGGCGTTTACGCACCTTAATCATTACAGAATTGATGGTGGACTCGTCGATGGGCCAATTTATGGCTCGATTTGGAGTAAACTTATCGGAATTACACTTTACCAACCCGATGAATTTGCTGAGTTCCAATCAAATGTTGCTGTTTACCACGATGATTACGGCGATTATTCTTCAAACGAACCGACCATGGACGGCACGGCATCGCTGACTTATTATTTATCCGAAATGCAGAAATTAGGCAATCAATCTGCCAATAAATCAATTGATAAATACGGTGCGATTACACGAGGAAACGAGGATTCTAAGAAAATCAACCTGATTTTTACAGGTCACGAATACGCCGATGGGGCAGCAATAATCAGTAAAACACTCAAAAAGCACAGTGTAAAAGCAAGTTTTTATTTCACTGGCGATTTCATGCGTCAGTTCCCACAAATTGTAAAACAACTCAAAACCGATGGGCATTATGTCGGTTGCCATTCGGATAAACACTTACTATACTGTGATTGGACAAAACGAGATTCTACTCTCATAAGCGAAGAACAATTTGTTGCGGATATTAAGGCAAACTATCAAGAATTGGCGAAGTTTGGCATCTCAAAAGAGCAAGCAAAAGACTTTATGCCACCGTATGAATGGTATAATCAGCAAACGGTAGATTGGGCAAAAAAATTGGGGCTAAATGTCATAAGTTTCACTTCTGGGACATCCTCAAATGCCGATTATACCACTCCTTCGATGAAAAATTATCTGAGTAGCGATGCCATTTACGACAAAATCTTGAATTATGAAAAGACCAACAATCTGAATGGATTTAACCTATTGCTTCATATCGGAACTGACCCCGCTCGTACCGATAAGTTTTATAATAAGCTGGATAATTTGATTAAAGAACTGAAAGCGAGAGGGTATTGGTTTTGAGAATTGAATCCGTGTCATAGTTGAGCATGGCACGGCCCATAACTCAATTATACAATGGTTTAACGCTATAACCTTGTTTACGAAGCAAGTTAATAACACCATTTTCGCCGCCGAGGTGAGCAGCACCGAAAGCAAAAAAAGACTTACCGTTTTTCATAGATTTCTCAATTCGTGGAATCCATGCTTTGTTTCGAGTATCCAAAATAGCATCAACAAACTTTAAGTTGTTCTTAGATTTATGATAGGCAACAAAATCGTTATAAATTTTCTGAATATCTTGGCGGAAGTATTGGTCTGACATTTTCTGAAAATGAGTCACCACTTCTGACTGGTAATCTTTCTTGAGCATCTCTTTGATATTCTCAACAGCTTCTTTGTTGGTATAAGCACTATCGGTCGCAAAATGCTCTTCAAATGTTTCTAAACTGGCAATCCGAATTTTACTCTTACCAGCAATTTTCATTAACTCACTCTCATATGATACGCTTTTACAATTTACCGAAGTGCTTAACAACCAATCTTCTAAAACACTCGGCGACAAATTCTGAAATCTATCGTAATTGACTCTTAGCTTTTTCTTGAGAATCTGCTTGATTTTTATGTTTTCATTGTAAGTAAAATACATGTTTAGCGGTTTACCTGCCTTATTGAGCAATGAGTAAGTAGCCTTGAAGTCATTTAAAACATCATTAAAATCAATCTCAATAAACAAAACTTTTGATTTTGTGATAGCCTCAGAAACCTTCGTCGGAAGCCTATATTTGTCTTTACAGATACTGTGCATCGTTCCAAAAAGGTACGAAGGCGTCTTGAGGTCTTTGCCCGATACCTCCCAAAAAGTGGTCTTTTCTAATTGAGCAAATGTAGTAAAACTACTGAGAATGAAAATGAATAAAATGGATTTTTTCATAGTGGATTTTATCTTGTAAGTAACGTAATAATTGCCGCGATTGCACTGATACCTAATGATATAAGAAAACTGTCATTATTTGAATTAGAGTTATTGTATCTTAGTTCTTTTTGATGACCGTATTTGTAACTACGAACATAAATCGGAGCAATCAATTCAATCGGAATTTCTTTGAGGTTGGTTTCGATTCGGACACTTTGTTTACCAGCATCAATTTTAATCAGATTTTGATTGTATCCGTAATTTGAATCATCACGTTCGGCATCCCAGACCTTAAAAACATCACGCTCAACCTCTTCGACACGGAAGATTCGTTTATTGATACCGATAAGTTCAAAACCATCGTAATAGCGTTTCATTCCAATCAATTCTTCTTTGAGATTTTTGAATAAAACAACCTTTGGATTGAGTTTTTCGATGGTAAACGAG
>JALOLV010000306.1 GCA_025455785.1 Spirosomataceae bacterium
CATCAAAACAAAAATAAATAAAACTGGGTGTTCCGCAGATGGTTATACGGGCTTGCTTTGGGAGCATGATTTCATTGGTTCGAATCCAATCACTCAGACAAAAGACTGGTCAAGTTTAAGTTACTTCTAACTCACTCCAAAATGAACAAACTTTTGCAATTACCATCTTTTTTAATACGAAGGCAGTAGCTCAGTTGGTAGAGCAACGATAGACTTGAAATTATCTAAATAGGTCAATCAATTCTTACTTCATACTTGGGGTACGTGGGTCGCAAGTTCGAATCTTGCCTGCCTTCCGAATAGTAAAAATAAATGGGGCGGTAAAATTTATAATTTTCAGCAATGGACAAATAGATTTTACTTATTATTGGAAATGTAGGTTCGAATCCTATACGCCCCACAACAGAGTAGTAGCTCAGGAGGTTAGAGCGTCAGATTTTAAAGTTAGTTTTATGATTATCTTTCAAATAAAGGTCAAATGAAACTTACTTCTTTTTAAAGTCCAATCTGAAGGTCGCTGGTTCGAGTCCAGCCTGCTCTACTAAAATTTAGGTCAAGTTTTTCTTACTTCTACCTTTCTGATAAAAGTCCAGAAGAACAATTACCTAATTTAAACAATGAATAAAATGAAAAATTTAGTACAAGTTTCGCTTCGCCAAAATGCTATTTTTATTGCAAAATCTGACATCATTCGTGATGAAAAAGCACTTTCAGGCACAACATCTGTCTTGGTTGCTAATCTTTCAAAATTAGGTTTTGATGTTTCAGAGGCACTTTTGAGAACATTAAACCAAACTTCTCCTAAGTTTCAAGCTAATTTGTTAGGAACTTTCCGTGAAGTTATGGGTGTCAATAAAAATTGGAATCCTTTGGTAAAAGGTTGGGATGTACCAACAGGTGAAAGTTTTACCGACCATATCATTACGTTTTTTACTAATGTTTTTGGTGGAAAAGGTACAGCTTTGGCTTGTGGACATACAATTCCAGCAAATACTTTTCCATTAGAACGCTACAATGGTTGCCCATTTTGTGGAACCCTATTCGAGTTTGGTAAAATCGAAAATTACGGACAAGGTAGTAAGAAGAAACTTTTAGAATTATGGAATGAAGCCGACTTAGAAGCATTTTTGAATGATTTATTGACTTCAAAAACTGCTTTAGATGCTACCCAGATTGATAGTCTAAAAATTTTACTTTCGGCATTACCTTTACCAAAAGTTGAGGTCGGCATGAAAGAGACATTGATGGTCGTAATTGATACTTTAATCTCTCAAAATGAAGCAGATAAAGCGAGTGCTTTGTTTAGTTCACCAAACGAAATCCTACGCTATTTGTGGTATAAAAATACTGGTTTCCTGCAAATCATCGAACCTAAAACCATTATTAAACGCCATTCTAAAAATAACCAACATTTGGCAAAATGGCTAAGCACAAGCGGAAGAGCAAAATTTGAAAAAATAGCCGATTTAAAACTTAAATATACGCGAAAAGAATGTGTAATGGTAGCGAATTGGTTAAACAATCTTACTGTTTCAGCCGAAAAAGCCTGCGAAATTATGCACTCTAAACGTGGAATGTGGGTTCGTTTTATACGTGCCTTGCGGTTGGCTGAATATAGCAAAAAAACAGGTTTTGAGAACTTAGCAGTGTTATTAGATACATTTTATAAACAAAATTATGAAGTTTGGCAAGGTCGAGTAAACTATTTCAGATTGAAATCAGATGATGCCAAAACCTTCCAATTACTAAAGCAACGCCCTGGTTTGTTTGCACGTTCATTATTTGCCAATATGCTTTGGTTTGGAGCCGACGAAACACTTGCAGCTTTTACTGAGGTAATAGACCAAGTGCCAGCTCGTTTGATTTTCACATTAAATATGTATGCCAAAACGTACTTTGATAATAAAACTACCCGTTTGGTTAAACCTTTGGGTGGAGTAGCAAAGAGAATTGCAGCGAATCCATTATTAGAAATATACGATGCTGACCAGCTAGCCGAGATGCAAGCAAAAATTGAAGATTTGTGCTTGGTTGCTATGAAAAAACGATTTGAAAAGATTAAAAATGCTAACAAAACGATATTCATTGACCCACAATTATTCAAAATGCCTGTGGCTATCGGCGACCGTTCTGATAATATTCAAGACCTGCCAGTGGCTTTGATGGGTACTCGTTTTGTGATAGAAGGAGATGCTGTTCGTTTGTTTATGCAATGGGGAGAAGGCTTGTCAGCTCAACACCTCGACATGGATTTGAGCTGCTGGGTAGCTTACCCAAATCGAATGGATTATTGCTCATATTCACATCTTGTTACAACAGGTTGTAAACATAGTGGAGACATCAGAAGTATTCCAAATAAAATTGGTACAGCCGAATATATAGAATTGAATATCAACGAGTTGGCTAAAAACAACGCTAAGTATGTAACTTTTGTGTGTAATGCTTACAGCAACGGGGCAATTACGCCAAATATGGTTATCGGTTGGATGAACAGCAAATATCCAATGAAAATTTCAGAACATACTGGAGTAGCGTATGAACCATCATGTGTACAACATCAGGTGCGTATCACACAAGGACTTACCAAAGGCTTAGTTTTTGGTGTACTTGATGTACAGAATCGAGAAATCGTTTGGTTAGAAATGCCTTTTCAAGGTCAGGTTGCACAACAATTAGATATGAAAGGTGTAGATGCAATGTTGTCTAAATTGAATGCCAAATTGACAATTGGTAATTTATTGATTATCAAGGCCGAAGCACAAGATTTGAAAATTGTCGAAACTGTTGATGCTGATGAAGTTTATACCATGCAATGGGCCATCAATGCTGCCAATGTTACGAAACTATTAGTAGATTAATACGAATATCCCCCCGTAGAGACGTTTCATGCCGAACGTCGGTCGCAACGTCTCTACAAAATACAAAATATGCCCAAAACAAACCTCCTTTTCGTCTGTTCACGCAATAAAAGGCGTAGCCTAACTGCCGAAATGATTTTCAGAAACCATGAAGATTTTGATGTAAAATCGTGCGGAACGAGTCCGCAATCTCGTATCAAAATCAATGAAAAACTCGGCACAAAGAAATCATCACGCAGCAGTTTAGAAACGGAATTCAAGGAAAAACCATTAAAACCTTATTCATCCCCGATGAATTTGAATTGATGGATGAGCGTTTGATTGAGATTTTGAAAGAGAAAATAATGCCTCCATTGTAAAGTCTCAAGCTATCTACTTACACTCAAACAGAATCGGATTATGAAAATATCAATCCATAAATTTCTGATAATCAGACACTTAAAACCTTAACTACGGTTGTCTAAAACTTTTGAAACTTGAAACTAATGAGTATAATTTGCAGATTATCGCCCAATCGCTACTCTTTTCAGAATCGAATCAATGATTTGGAGGGTCGTTCACGTTCATCAAAGTAAGCCAATGCTTTAGCCGCATTATATAGTGAAATACCCGCACGTGGCGAAGCCCCAAACTGGATATATCGGGCCTCTTCTTTCAATCCATACTCAATTGGTCTTCTTGATGCAAAAACCAGCTCAATGATGTAGCGTTCGAGCATTTCCGAAATCGTAATTCGGTTAATCTCTTCTCTAATCGCATTGATTTCTTCTTTATTCAGAATCGGCTGTGGCTGATAATTAAAATTGAGCATCATAAACCTATCAACTTGGGCTTCGGGAAGCGGATAGGTTCCTTCTTGCTCGACGGGGTTTTGGGTTGCCATCACCATAAATGGCTTGTCGAGTTTGTAGCTCTCATCGCCGATGGTTACCTGTTTCTCGGCCATCGCCTCCAAAAGTGCCGATTGTACTTTGGCTGGAGCCCTGTTTACTTCGTCGGCCAAGATAAGATTGGCAAAAACAGGCCCTTTTTTTACTTCAAAATCACCCGACTTTTGGTTGTAAATCATCGTACCGATGAGGTCGGCAGGGAGCAAATCGGGTGTAAACTGAATCCTGTTAAAGCCCAAATCAAGTACTTTTGCGAGGGTGTTGATGGTTTTGGTTTTGGCCAAGCCCGGTACGCCTTCGAGCAGGATATGCCCCCCCGTAAAAAGACCAATCAGCAAACGATTGATGAGCCTTTCTTGACCAATGACCACTTTGCCAGTTTCGGCAAAAACATCACGTATTTTTTTATGTAAATATCTTGAGCCTTCCATATTTGCAGTTTACAGGTGTCGGTAAACAATTGTAAATGTTTTGTCAAAGATATAAAAATTCTGAATCAGAAATTCGGTACAGTATGATATTCCAAAATTTTACGAGATTATCAAAACAATAAAATTACACGTCAAGTTACTAAAAACGTGTAGAATACAAAATCAATGATTTGTCATACTTTTTTGATTTTTTTGAGAATAACTATTCTTTATTACCAAAAAAAACAAATTTTATATTGGTTTGAAACGATTTGAGATTTACTTTTGAGCCACTAAAAAATTTGTATTTTTCAAAGGAAGTTTTGGTATTAAAATCAAAAATTCTAAAATCAAAATCATTAAAAAACTATGTCTTGGTTAGTAAAAACCTTATCAAGTTCTATCGGTAAGAAAGTTTTGATGTCATTAACTGGGCTTTTTCTTTGCTCGTTTTTAATCATCCACCTCGTTGGTAATTTGCAATTATTTAAGTCTGACGGAGGGTATGCGTTCAATGTTTACGCAGTATTTATGACTACTTTCCCCGTCATTAAAGTCGTTTCTTATCTTTTGTATGGGTCCATTATTTTTCATGCTGTTTGGGGTATTTATCTCGAAATCAAAAACCGTCAGGCACGCCCCACTCGCTATGCTGTCGTAAAAAACAGCTCTTCTTGGGCAAGCCGCAACATGGCTATTTTGGGAACAATCCTTCTGGTTTATATTGCCGTACACATGAATGATTTTTGGTGGAAGTACAAGCAGGGCAATTTGCCATTTAAAATGTATGCCGAAGATATGCGTACCGGAAAACAAATGGACGGCTACCCAAAGGATATGCCGAAGACATTTGTTTTGAACAAGAAAATGGAAGAAACGGTTGATTTTCAGCAAGGTGTAAAAATCACAATCGTCAAAGATTTGTACACTGTTGTGCAAGAAGGATTCAAAAATATTTTCTTGGTGATTTTCTATGTATTATCAATGGTGGCGGTCTCGTATCACCTAATTCATGGGTTCCAAAGTGCATTCCAAACATTAGGCATCAATCACAAGAAATATACACCATTGATTAGGTTTTTGGGAGTGTGGGGTTTTGGAGTTTTGATTCCGCTCGGATTTGCCGTTATGCCGATATTCTTCTATTTGAAGAGTTTGAATGTATTATAATCGGATAGTCTATATTCGTTCATTTACCATTCTTTAATTTGCTAATTATTATTGATATGTCAAATAAATTAGATTCAAAAATACCGGAAGGTCCACTTTCTGAGAAATGGACAAAATACCGTTCGACTGTTCCGCTCGTAAACCCAGCCAACAAACGTAATATTGAAGTAATTGTTGTTGGGACAGGTTTGGCAGGTGCTTCGGCCGCTGCAACATTGGCAGAAATGGGCTATAAAGTCAAAGCATTCTGTTTCCAAGATTCGCCACGCCGAGCCCACTCAATTGCGGCTCAAGGGGGTATAAATGCCGCCAAGAACTACCAAAATGATGGTGATAGCACATACCGTCTTTTCTACGATACCATCAAAGGTGGTGACTATCGTGCAAGAGAGGCCAACGTTCACCGTTTGGCAGAGGTTTCAACGAGTATCATCGACCAGTGTGTGGCTCAAGGTGTACCATTTGCCCGTGATTACGGTGGAATGTTGCGTAACCGCTCATTCGGTGGTACGCAGGTTCAGCGTACGTTCTACGCAGCAGGTCAGACAGGTCAGCAGTTGCTTCTCGGAGCATACTCGGCACTCGAAAGACAAGTTGGCAAAGGTGCAGTAAAAATGTACTCTCGCCACGAAATGCTCGAAGTTGTTAAGATTGACGGCAAAGCTCGTGGAATCATCGCTCGTAACTTGGTAACTGGCGAACTCGAAAGGCACTTCGGACACGCTGTGTTGCTTTGTACTGGTGGCTACGGAAACGTGTTTTACCTCTCGACCAATGCGATGGGTAGCAACGTAACAGCCGCTTGGAAAGCTCACAAACAAGGAGCATTCTTCGGCAACCCATGTTTTACGCAGATTCACCCAACGTGTATTCCGGTATCGGGCGACCACCAATCTAAATTGACATTGATGTCGGAATCGTTGCGTAACGATGGCCGTATCTGGGTTCCGAAACAAAAAGATGACCCAAGACCAGCCAATGAGATTCCAGAAGAAGAGCGTGATTATTACCTCGAAAGACGTTATCCTGCTTTTGGTAACCTTGTACCTCGCGATATTGCCTCACGTGCTGCCAAAGAGCGTTGCGATGCTGGCTATGGTGTAGGTTCTACCAAAATGGCCGTGTACCTCGATTTCAGGTATAACCTTATTAATAAATATGGCCGTGCCGAAGCCACTAAGCTGGGTATCGAAAACCCTGATTTAGATACTTTGGTTCGTTTGGGTAAAGAAGTTGTGAAAGAAGAATACGGTAACTTGTTTGATATGTACAAACAAATTACTGGCGAAGACCCATACGAAGTACCAATGCGTATTTATCCAGCCGTACACTACACAATGGGTGGGCTTTGGGTAGATTATAACTTAATGACGACCGTTCCGGGCTTATATGCTTTGGGCGAAGCTAACTTTTCAGACCACGGAGCCAACCGCTTGGGTGCTTCGGCGTTGATGCAGGGGCTTTCGGATGGCTATTTTGTGATTCCTTACACAATTGGTGCGTATCTTTCGACGGATATTCGCACTAAAGCGATTCCGACCGACCACCCCGCATTTGAAGAAGCCGAAAAGCAAGTTCAAGAGCGTTTGAATACTTTATTGAATATCAAGGGCAAGCAGTCGCCAGAGTCATTCCACAAACGATTGGGCAAAATTATGTGGGAAAAATGCGGTATGGCTCGAAACGAAAAAGGATTGAAAGAGGCTATCTCTGAAATCCAAGCCTTGAAAAAAGAGTTCTGGAGTGATGTCCGTGTGATGGGTGATATTGACGAGTTCAACCCAGAGTTAGACAAAGCAGGCCGTGTAGCTGATTTTATCGAATTAGGCGAATTGATGTGCGTAGATGCCTTAGACCGTAACGAATCTTGTGGTGGACACTTCCGTGAAGAGTACCAAACCGAAGAAGGCGAGGCTCTCCGTGATGATGAAAACTATATGTATGTATCGGCTTGGGAATACAAAGGCGAATCCAACTGGGAACTCAACAAAGAGCCTTTGGTTTACGAGAATATCAAGATTGCCCAAAGAAGTTATAAATAACCCCCAGCCCCTAAAGGGGGGCTTTTATAAGAGAAAATATTATGTCACAAGGAAATATGAATCTGACACTCAAAGTTTGGCGTCAGAAAAATAGCAAAACCAAAGGTGAGTTAGAAACTTACCAATTGAGTGGTATTTCAGAAGATATGTCGTTCTTAGAAATGTTCGATGTATTGAATGAACAATTGGTCTCAGAATCTAAAAATCCAATCGCATTCGACCACGATTGCCGTGAGGGTATCTGTGGTATGTGCAGTATGTACATCAATGGCCGTCCGCACGGGCCACTTCAAGGTGTTACAACTTGCCAGCTACACATGCGTAGCTTCAAAGACGGCGACACCATCGTTGTTGAGCCATGGAGAGCAACGGCATTCCCGGTAATCAAAGA
>JALOLV010000307.1 GCA_025455785.1 Spirosomataceae bacterium
GGAATGATTCTTTATGCAGTGATTGTTGTTGCTATCTTTTATGCTCTCGGAAACCTCAATTACATGTTAAAATCGGCGTTATTTGAGCAATTCAAATACAAATACTTTAGTCCAAGCACATTAATGCTCTTAATTTCGGTATTTGCAATTAGCATTGGATATCGCTTTTTTATGGATTACAACAATGCTCAAATTAATCAAAGAGAATTGGAGAGTGAGAGAATGAAATCAGAACTTTCTTTTTTACGTTCTCAGATTTCTCCGCATTTTATGTTCAATCTCGTCGAACCAGTGCTTATAAAAATGTCGGAATTATTGAGATACATGCTTTATGAATCAGATGATTCGCTCGTTACTTTGGATAAAGAATTAAAATATTTAGAAAGCTATATTGATTTGCAGAAGTTGAGATTTGGAGGCTATGTTCTGATAAATTTTGAATCGTACAACGTAACTTCAAGCAAAACAATTGAGCCTATGTTGCTGATTCCATTCATCGAAAACTCATTTAAACACGGAGTTAGTCTCGTAAAATCACCAACAATTAATATTTTAATGCAAATCGAAGAAAATAGACTTATCTTTGAGGTCGAAAATAAATTTAACGGTGATTTTGTAGAAACAAAAGACGGGAATTCGGGTATTGGCTTGCAAAACGTTCGCCGAAGACTTGAATTATTATACCCTAACAATCACGAATTATTAATTTCTCAAGAAAACGGAATTTATTCGGTCAGATTAGAACTTACACTCAAAACCTCGTTTAAACAAAATCCGGGCAACATTCAATCAAGAGTGTTAGAGAGTGCAGTTTATCAATAAAATTTATGAAGATGCGTTGTATTGCAGTAGATGACGAACCCTTAGCTTTAGATTTACTCGAAGATAATATTAAACAAGTACCAAATCTACATTTGGTAAAAACCTGCCAGAATGCCTTTGAGGCGATGGAAGTACTTCAAACCGAACCAATTGATTTGATTTTTTTGGATATACAGATGCCCGGAATTACGGGCATTCAGTTTCTTAAAAGTCTTACAAATAACCCATTAGTCATCTTTATTACTGCTTATGAGCAATTTGCCCTTGAAGGTTTTGAATTAGATGTAGTAGATTACTTGTTAAAACCGGTTTCTTTTGAGCGTTTTTTAAAGGCTTGTAATAAAGCTCAAGAAATCTTCAATCTTAAATCCCATACTGTTCAAGTAAAACCTACTGAAGAATATTTCTTTGTCAATGCCGACTATTCATTGGTTAAGATTCGATACGCTGACATTACTTATATCGAAGGATTGAAAGATTATATTAAAATTTACCTTTCTACCCAGAGCCGCCCTGTAATTACAAGAATGACCATGAAAAGCATCGAAGAAAAACTTCAAGTAATGAATTTTATGAGAGTTCATAAATCATTTATTGTAAGTTTAGATAAAATTGACTCCATCAGAAACCTCAAAATAAACATCGCTAATGCCACAGTACCCGTAAGTGAACAGTATGCCGAGGACTTACTAAAAAGAATCAATAGGTAACATCTATTATCTATTAATTCATGGCATTCGTCTTAGTGTATTTCAAATTGGTAGTATAGGCAACAGCATTTACTGAATACTTGCGTTTATTGTGGTAGAAATCACTTTTAAGGTGATGGTATTTTGGGAATTAGAAAGGTCATTGGCATTGCCAATGACCTTTTTTTATGGATATGAGCATTTACAATTTGTAAATCTTTTTCCATAGCGTTGGATTTGCAAACCCAATGCTAAAATTTGATAACTTTTATTCAATCATAGCTAAAAAAAAGTTCGCCCTGTAAAGAGCGAACTCAAGCATTTATAATTTGAAAATTATTCTTATTTTACTTCTTCGTAATTTACATCTGTTACTCCTTCGTCGGCGGTAGCACCTGCCGATTGGCCATTTGGCTGTCCAGTAGCATCAGCTCCCGGAGTTGCACCAGCAGCGTACATTTCCTGCGAAGCCGCTTGCCAAGCAGCATTGATTTTCTCCATTGCAGTATCAATCTGAGTGGCGTTACGAGCAGCGTGTGCGGCTTTCAATTCAGCTAATGCAGATTCGATTGCCGATTTATTCCCAGCCGAAAGTTTATCTCCGTATTCTTTCAATTGTTTTTCTGTACTGAAAACCATCGTATCGGCAGCGTTTACTTTATCTACTAACTCACGCTCAGCTTTATCTGCGGCTTCGTTTGCTTTAGCTTCTTGACGCATTTTTTCGATTTCGGCATCGGTCAGACCACTTGATGCCTCGATACGGATTTTCTGCTCACGGCCAGTTCCTTTATCTTTTGCTGTTACATTCAAGATACCGTTTGCATCGACATCGAAAGTTACTTCAATTTGCGGAACTCCTCTTGGAGCTGGTGGGATACCATCTAAGTGGAAACGTCCTAACGTGCGGTTTTGGTTAGCCATTGGGCGTTCGCCTTGCAAAACGTGCAATTCTACACTCGGTTGATTATCGGCCGCTGTTGAGAATGTTTCAGATTTTTTTGTTGGAATAGTTGTATTGGCGTCAATCAATTTAGTGAATACTCCACCCAAAGTTTCGATACCGAGCGACAACGGAATAACATCTAACAATAGAATGTCTTTTACTTCACCTGTCAATACACCACCTTGGATTGCCGCACCAATCGCCACAGCTTCATCTGGGTTTACACCTTTTGAAGGCTTCTTTCCAAAGAATTTCTCAACTTCTTCAACAACTCTTGGAATACGAGTCGAACCACCCACTAAGATAACTTCTTCAATGTCAGAATTACTCATGCCGGCGTTTTTCATTGCACGACGACAAGGCTCAATCATTCGTTGAATCAAAGTATCGGCCAATTGCTCGAATTTAGCACGGGTTAAAGAGCGTACTAAGTGCTTAGGAATTCCGTTTACAGGAAATATGTAAGGCAAGTTGATTTCTGTCTGAGTTGAACTTGACAATTCAATTTTTGCTCGTTCAGCTGCTTCTTTTAAGCGTTGAAGAGCCATTGCATCCACTCTCAAATCGATACCTTCATCTTTTTTGAATTCTTCGGCAAGCCAATCAATGATTACTTGGTCGAAGTCATCGCCACCAAGGTGGGTATCACCGTCGGTTGATTTTACTTCAAATACACCATCGCCTAATTCCAAGATTGAAATATCGAATGTACCACCCCCGAGGTCAAAAACTGCGATTTTTGCATCCTTTCCTTGTTTGTCAAGACCGTAAGCCAAAGCCGCTGCAGTAGGCTCATTGATAATACGTTTTACATCTAAACCTGCAATAACACCCGCTTCTTTAGTAGCTTGACGTTCGGCATCATTGAAATACGCAGGAACTGTAATAACTGCCTCTGTTACGGTTGTTCCGAGGTAATCTTCGGCAGTTTGCTTCATTTTTTGAAGGATAAATGCCGAAATTTCTTGTGGTGTATATTGACGGTCTCCAATTTTTACACGTGGAGTATTATTTGGACCCTGCTCAACATCGTAAGCAATGGTTTTAAGCTCGCTTCCTACTTCGTTGTAGCGTTTACCCATGAAACGCTTCACTGATTGAATTGTGTTTTTAGGATTTGTGATTGCTTGACGTTTGGCAGGGGCACCCACTTTCTTCTCACCGTTGTCCATAAATGCAACAATCGAAGGTGTTGTGCGAGCTCCTTCACTGTTTGCGATGACAACAGGCTCATTACCCTCCATCACAGCAACACAAGAGTTGGTTGTTCCTAAGTCAATTCCGATAATTTTTCCCATGATTATATGTCAGTAATAATTATACATTATTTGTTGAACAGACAATGAACAATGGATGTGCCAACGCTTAAAATACTGACAGAATGGCAGGAGTTATTTAGGATTCAGTTCAATTTTGGGCAAAATTGCAGATTCAACCACAAAAGGATTTATGATGGTTGATGAATCAGTTCTACGACGAACCCCTGAAACTGTACAACCTTCAATCTCGGCTCTGAAAACTGTATTGCTTTCGGCAAAAAATCCGGGTTGTATTGTAATTGATTTGCCAGCTTTTAAACTGAGTTTTGCCTGATTGAGCAATAAATTTGAAACAGTGATTGTCTGGCTCGCTCTAACGGTTAAGTCGTTTGCTGCTCCGTTTAGATTAAAACTTGGGGAAGATATCGAATAGGCATTTTCGCATGGTGATAATACAAAGATGATTATTGATGCACTACCTGTGCATCCATTTACACTACATGTGAGTTGATAGGCTTGTGACGAACTCGGATTAATCGTAATGGATGTTGTAGTTTGTCCGCCTGTCCAAGTTACTGTTCCAGCACAGTTATTTGAAGTCAGTGTTACACTTTGCCCCTGATTAAGAATTGTCTTGTTTGCCAAAATACTCGGTGTAGGTGGATTACTAAAAG
>JALOLV010000308.1 GCA_025455785.1 Spirosomataceae bacterium
CGTGGATGGTTTTAATTCAGTGATTACACAAAATTAAATTAAGCTATATTTGAAGTTGTCATTTTTAGGTTTAAATAGCTAATCGTTTGATTATTAAGTAATTAAGGCTAAATGAGGGGTGTACCTCTCACAACCCAATGCTATTGTTTGACTGATTTTGAATAAATAATTTAACATTAAATTTATCAAAAAAATCAATGAGAAAGTTTATTATCATATTTATATTTATTTCGGTCAATACCGTTTTTGCTCAACAGAACGAAGGCCAGATAACTTATGAGCGGGTTCAGCACTGGACCAAGATTATGAATCGTTTACCCTACTTGAGCAAAGAAGAAAAAGACCGAATTGCAAATACTTGGGGCGATGACGAAGGCTATAAAGAAAAAATGTTGTTGAAGTTTAATGCAAACGAGAGCCATTATTCTTACGAAAAAGATACTGGCGAAACCGAAGATGGAAGTTGGTCTTGGCGAAATTCGGATTATATCATTTATCGAAACTTTGCTAATGAAACCAAAACAGAATTGATGGAGATGCTTGGTAAAACATACGTTGTCGAAGACTCGCTTCGCTATCCTAAATGGAAGGTAATGAATCAAATCAAAGACATTGCGGGTTATATTTGTATGAAGGCCGTTACCGAAGATACCGTCAAGAAACAATTAATCACGGCTTGGTTTTGCGGAGATATTCCAGCTTCTGTTGGCCCAGAACGCCATTTTGGACTTCCGGGAGCCATTCTCGAACTTGATATAAACGAAGGCGATGCTGTGATTACGGCCACTAAAGTCGAGTTAAAAAAAATGGACACATCATTAAAAATTGCCAAAGTAAAAGGCAAGAAAATCAATGATTCGCAATATACGTTGTTGATTAGCAATCACATGAAAGACTCTATCAAATCGTATCGAAATCCATATTGGGCCATGCGATATTAGCTTGGATTAACACTGACAGAACTTTAAGGCTCTGTCAGTGTTAAAATTTTTATACTTTTCTCTTCAAAACGATTCCAGCCATTGGAGGGATTGTCAGTTCTATCGAATTCTCTCTACCGTGCGTTGATTTTTTCTCAGATTGTATCTCCGAACCATTCACAACTCCGCTTCCCCAATATTCAGGTTTATCGCTATTAAAGATTTCTACCCAAGTACCAGCCTTTGGCACACCGATTCGGTAATTTTGGTGCGGAACAGGTATCATATTTAGCACAACCACAACAGTTTGGTCTTCGTCAAAGCCTTTTCGGGCGTAGGTCAAAACACAATTATCACGGTCGCCGCCATCTATCCATTCAAAACCCTCGGGACTAAACTGCTTGTCGAACAATGCCGATTGGGTCCTGTAGAGCTGATTTAAACCTTTAATTGTTTCTTGGATACCTTTGTGTGGAGCATGATTGGTCAAGTGCCAATCCAAACTCTGCTGGAAGTTCCACTCGCCTGCTTGGCCGAACTCACCACCCATAAAAATAAGTTTTGTACCCGGGTGGGTGTACATGTATGTAAATAGCAAACGTAAATTAGCAAAACGTTTCCATTCATCGCCGGGCATTTTGCCGAGCAAAGAGCCTTTTCCGTAAACTACTTCATCGTGCGATAGTGGCAGCATGAAATTCTCCGAAAAAGCATAAACCAAGCTAAACGTAATATCGTTGTGGTGCCATTTGCGATACATCGGGTCTTTGGCAAAATACCTAAGCGTATCGTTCATCCATCCCATCATCCATTTCATCCCGAAGCCCAATCCACCTGTGTAAACTGGTCTCGAAACCCCCGGAAACGCCGTTGATTCTTCGGCCACTGTTTGTGTATCGGGGAAACTTCGATAGATTTCTTCATTTAGTTCTTTGAATAACGAAATCACTTCGAGGTTTTCTCGACCGCCAAATATATTCGGCACCCATTCGCCATCTTTTCGAGAATAATCACGATAGAGCATCGAGGCCACTGCATCGACCCTCAAGCCGTCGGCGTGGTATCTTTCGAGCCAGAAGAGTGCGTTTGAAATCAAGAAAGAGCGTACTTCGTAGCGACCATAATTGAAAATGTAGCTTTTCCAATCTGGATGATAACCCTGACGTGGGTCTTCGTGTTCGTAGAGGGCCGTTCCATCAAAACGATAAAGACCGTGTGCATCGTTTGGATAATGCGACGGAACCCAATCGAGATAAACTCCGATTCCGTTTTTGTGTAATTCATCAATCAAGTACATTAAGTCTTGCGGTGTACCAAAACGGCTACTTGCGGCAAAATATCCTGTAATCTGATAACCCCACGAAGGCTCGTAGGGATGCTCCATGATAGGCATAAACTCTACGTGAGTAAAGCCCATTTCTTTTACGTATGGAACTAATTTATCGGCTAACTCTCTATATGTAAGTCTTCTTTCGGGGTTTGATGGGTCTCGCATCCAAGAGCCAGCGTGTACTTCATAAACCGAAACTGGTGAGTTTAATGAATTTTTAGCATTGCGGGTTTTCATCCAGTCATGGTCTTGCCACTCATACCATGTATCCCACACGATAGAGGCAGTACTTGGCGGAACTTCCCAACGGAGTGCAAAAGGGTCGCCTTTTTCGAGGTCAAAACCCCGATTTGAGGTCATAAAATACTTATAAACTTCACCGTTTCCCACATTTGGAATCCACCCTTCCCAAATACCCGAGCCGTCCCAACGAGGGCTGAGCGGATGAGTACCTTTGTTCCAACCATTAAAATTACCAATGACCGAAAGATAAGTAGCATTGGGTGCCCAAACCGCAAAGTATGTACCCGTAACTCCTTGATAGTCAAAGACATGAGAGCCAAGTTTTTCATACAGTCGGTAGTGTTTACCAGCTTTGAAGAGGTTTATGTCAAAATCTGTAAAGCGGCTAATGTTTTCGACGTTATTCAACTTCGGAGGTTCGGCTGGTTGATTTACTTCGGGTTGAGCTTCTACTTGTTTTTTCTTTGCCATAGGTTAAGTTATTTCTTAATTTCTCCAAAAATAGAAATGCCCTTGCGTATTTGCAAGGGCATTCGATAAAATTACTGCGGTAAAATTCCAATCTGCGGGAATGTATATATTCTGAATTGCCCATTATCGTAATGAACCCAGTTTTCTCTGAGTGCTATTTCGAACATTTGTTCAGAAACATCATGCTGAAATGCCAAATACCCTTGTTTGCGTAATTTGTTCTTAACTTCGAGCGTTGTTGTTACCCCCTCTGCTAAAATCAGCGTAGTGGCTGTCATTTTTACGGTCAAATAATCAGCTTTTTGTTGCGTTTTTCTCATTTGATTTTTACGATATATTTAATAGTACATTGAGCTTCGTTATAAACGATAAATTCATTATTGAGTAGGCTAATGCCCCTTTTGGCAAATACCGAATCATATTTTTTGTCAATTGCTTTTAGTTTGTCTTCGGTCAATTGAGTGTGCCAAGACTCATGCTGCGAGATTTCAAGTTGGTTGCCGGTATGAACCTCAAAAATTGCTAAATAGGCCTCATTACTATTGCCATTTGTCCAGACCGAGCCACACAACGAGCTGTAATTGAGCGATTTAGAAAACTCATTGGCAAAGTATGTCCCGTAGCCAAACATTTTGCCCGTAATAATGGCGTTGATTGGCCGAAGCACCAAACCCGTTTTCAGAATCGAAAGCCAGTTTTCGTTGCGGCTGCCGTGCCACAATAGTTGTGTTTTAGGATTTTTAGCTTTTGAAATCCAATTATCGAAACCTTTTTGGGTGCGATTATTTGTAACATGATAAGCCTCGACGAACTTATTGCTGTGTTTGCCCATCATTAGTTTGATTAATTTCTGGATTTTTGGGTCTTCGACTGTTTCGATTTGTAATCCGAGTAATTGTAATAAATCAATTTCTTTGTTTTGGGTAGATTCAGCCTGTTTTTCGTTAATCTCAACTTGGCTTCGCATGACATCGAGCGTGGCTTGTTCATTGACGATTTGAGATTTTATGGCGTTTATCTCATCAATATTTGTGGGGCTGGTGGTCAATAAATGCTCTTTGACATTTGACATCTTGCGTGGAATAACCTTGAATAAATTGAGTAATTGTTGATTGAAATGGCTAATATCCATACCCAAATCAATCATTTTGATTAATGAATTAACCAGATTTTGAGCTTCATCCACTTGTTTTTGAGTAACTTCGGTTGCCGAAACGATGTAGTTATTAAAAATCGAATTTCGTGCATATTTCATAAAACTATCAATCAATGACTT
>JALOLV010000030.1 GCA_025455785.1 Spirosomataceae bacterium
AATTTTTGCGATTATTATATGATTATATTGACATTATGTAATACAATGGAGTAGTTAAAACAAATAGAAGATGTTAGAAATAATTAAACAACCATGGCACTGGTCGATAGCTGGTATTTTCATAGGATTAACAGTGCCTACTTTATTGATTATAGGGAATAAATCTTTCGGTATTTCATCGTCGTTACGACACATTTGTGCGGCTTGTGTACCATCGAATATCCCGTTTTTTAAGTACAACTGGAAAAAAGAGGCTTGGAATTTATTTTTTGTGGTGGGGGTTCTTTTGGGTGGGTTTATCGCCACTCAACTGCTGTCGAATCCTGACCAGATTCTAATCAGCGAAAAAACAATAGTTGATTTGAAAGAACTGGGTGTCAGCGACTTTACGAATCTGATGCCAGCAGATTTATTCAGTCTCGAAAACGTTTTCTCGCTCAAAGGTCTATTGATTTTTGTTTTTGGTGGTTTTATGGTAGGTTTCGGAACTCGATATGCTGGAGGTTGTACATCCGGACACGCAATCATGGGACTGTCTAATCTGCAATTGCCATCGCTCGTTGCCACAGTATCCTTTATGGTAGGTGGTTTTATTATGACCCATTTTGGGCTTCCTTTTATTCTTAGCATATTTAACTGAGGGGTGTTATAATTAAATTGGCTCATTTATGGCTACTTTTACCCACCCCGACTGGGCGTCCCTGACTAAGTCGGGATGGGGCGACCGATGCTACAGTGGGTTCTGCCACAAAATCGGGATTTTAATTTTATCACCCCTCAATTATAGTTATTTGTACAATCGCGGTATAAACCAGTCTAATCGAACAAGATTTAAAACAATGAAGAATGACTTTTTGCCACCAAATATTAAAAATGGAGTTTTGATAACTCCGAGCCATCCGATTGAGTGTGAAGCCCCCAACGAACAGTTAAAAAAAGAGAGTTGGACAGCCAATCTCAAGTATATGTTCGTTGGGGTGGTTTTCGGGATAGTATTCGTAAAAGCAGAAATTATTTCTTGGTTTCGTATCCAAGAAATGTTTAGATTACATAGTTTTCATATGTACGGTGTCATCGGAACGGCAGTCTTGGTAGGTATGGTTTCGGTATTTTTGATTAAGAAATTCGATATCAGGACCATGGCTGGCGAACGAATCGTATTTCATGACAAAGAGATGAACAAAGGTCAGGTGATTGGTGGTTTGATTTTTGGACTTGGCTGGGCAGTTACGGGTGCTTGCCCGGGGCCTCTTTTTGCCCAAATCGGCAGTGGCTTTTTGGCAGTTTCGGTTACGCTACTAAGTGCTTTGGCTGGTACATGGACTTATGGTGCATTTAGAGATAAATTACCCCATTGATATACAGTTTAGCGACCCATGTTTTTTTGGTGCTGTAATGTTATTTGTTTTATGAATCAATTATTAAAAAAGATTTTTAGCCCTTTGATAGCGTCTCTTACGTTAGGCTTAGCCCCATTTGCACCCGAACCTCATGTTTGGGGAAAGCTCCGGTGGGTCATGGGTGGTGCTGTCGGGATGCAAATCATGGATTGGTTGGACTTATTAATGCACGGGGCTCCGTGGCTGTGGTTGTTTTACACAGTTTTTCGTCATTTTACCCCAAGAAAATAGGCGTGATTTGATGACAACTAAGTCAAAAAGTCCAATTATTTTAGCTTCAAGTAGTAAAATTAAGTGCTTAATCGAAAATGGTTAATAATTAATCGAGATTCATAATTCTCTGATTATCAGTATTATACCAGCGATTAGCTACTGAAGAATAATATTAACTAATGTTCAAAAAACTATATTTTATCGGCTTAACCCCACCCAAATACTCCCCAGCGGGGAAAGCGATTTAGGGATTGAGGTTTTGATAAAACCAGTCAATTTATTATTTTTCAAATACTAATTTATGGTCTTGCACTTAAACTATTTATGCTCATTTAAGCCATAAAACTCTAAGCTGAACCACGTATGCTAACCTTTTTTAGCATAGATTAGTAAATCAGTCAAAACCTAATTTGGCATTACCTACAAGAAAGCTACACAGCCCTCGCATTATTCGAGATATGAACCATGCGTTTTCGACTATTTGACTTATAATTGATTTATTATGAATAGACAAACAAATCATTCGGAATCTTGTCGGTGCGGGTGTCAAGACGAACCCTCACGGAGGAGTTTCCTCAAGTCAGCACTTATGACGGGGCTGGGTATCTCGTCTGGGGTTCCGGCAGTGGCAGGTTCTCTTCAGGGCGATGCAAAACACCTGAAGTCTATACAAAAAAGCCAAGCCATCAGAAAGCAGAAGGCACACCAGATAACGCTTCTATACACGGCGGATATTCACTCACAATTACTAACACACGATGAATTTTTTATCGAAAATAACAAAATAGTTTACAAAAAGAGGGGTGGTTTTGCAGTCTTGAAGACAATGCTTCAGACTCTAAAATCTGAAAACCCCGAAAATACGCTTGTCATTGATGCTGGCGATTGTTTTCAAGGGGGTGGGGTGGCCTCTTTATCTAAAGGAGCAAGTATTGTTCCGCTTATTAATAATATTGGTTACGATTTGGTACTACCCGGCAACTGGGAGGTGGCCTACGGTAAAGAAATGATGTGGAAAGATTTGGGGGCATATCACGCTCAGAAAATTTGTGCGAATATGTACCACGACACCACCGATGAATTGAAGGGAGAGTTGATTTTTCAACCTTATTGGACAAAAATAATTGGAGGGATTAAAATTGGATTTATTGGATATAATGACCCATTGACACCCAAGAGACAGTCGCCTGCTTACAGTGTGGGTATCAGATTTGCCAAACCCGAAGCCAATGTAGCCAAATATATTCGTATCCTGAAAGATTATGAAAAGTGTCAGATGGTTTTTTTGGTAACGCACATGGGGCTTACTCAACAAGTAGATTTAGGAAATCAATCATACGTCGATGGAGTTGATTTCATTTTGGGGGCAGATACCCACGAGAGAATCAGAAAACCGATTCAGGCTAAATACGCAAAAGTTGTCGAACCCGGTTCGTTTGGGTCATTTGTAGGGCGTTTAGATTTTGTAATCGAAAAAGGAGTTGTAAAAGATTACAATTATGAGTTGCTCGATGTAGCCCCCGAAAAATACAAACCCAATAAAGAAATGGAGATGTTAGTAGATGCTGCGTATGAGCCATTCAAAGCTGAATTGGGCAAAGTCATCGGATACTCTAAGACACCCTTACTGAGATATTACGTTCTGGAAACTCCTATCGACAACTTAATCACCGATGCCATTATGGAGAAATTTAAACCCGACATAGCTTTGTCAAATGGTTTTAGGTTTTGTCCGCCGCTCGTTCCCGATACTAAAACTGGCTTAGCAACGCTCACAAACGATTTTTTATGGAGTATGTTTCCGGTGGATTCTGAAGCAAAACAAGCTCAAATAACGGGTAAACAACTTTGGAATTGGCTCGAAAAAGAACTGAATAATGTGTTTGCGAAAAATCCAGCACAACGCTTCGGAGGCTGGTTGGTGCGATTTCAAGGTATGAAAATCAATTTTACTGCGGGCAATGAGATGGGCCAAAGGCTCAATTGGGTAAGGGTTGGCGATAGCCCCATTGATTTAGCAAAAACATATACGGTTGTGGCCTGTGAGCGTGAGGGGGACCCTGATAACGTTATTTGCAGAATTGAAGGTGTGAGCAACCCCAAAAAACTGGGGGGGTATCTGCACGATGCCATCAGAGACTATTTAGGACGTCATTCACCGATTTCGCCAATGCTTGAAGGCAGAGCCTCGGCCACCGATTTGCCCAATACGCTGCTTTCACAGTTAGAAGGCTACGATTATCAATTTATGTAATATCCTTAAATCATGCAAAATATCAATAATCAGATACTTGACAGAATGACTGGGGTTTATCGTGTTATGATTTTGTTATTGGTTTTGACCTTTGTGCTGGTTGGCGTTCTTACGTTGTCATATTTTGGGGTATTTGCCGCACTCCAAACCGCCGCCCAAAAAAGTAAAGCCAAAAGAAATTCTTATGTTGAAGTAAAGCCTCCACTCTGGAAGCCTATCAGTATGGAGGCCGTTTGGAACGAACCCAATAAAGACCTCATAAAATACGGAAAAGAGTTGATTTCCAATACTTCTGTCTATTTAGGGCCGAGTGGCAAAGTGGCTCATACTTCAAATGGTATGAATTGCCAAAATTGCCATCTTGATGCTGGTAGCCGTGCGTGGGGCAATAATTACGGTGCTGTGGCTTCTACTTATCCAAAATTTAGAGAGCGTTCGGGGTCGGTTGAAACCATAGAAAAACGAGTTAATGATTGTTTTGAGCGGAGCTTAAATGGCAAAGCACTCGATAGTAGTAGTCGAGAAATGAAGGCTATTGTGGCATACATAAAATATCTGGGGTCGTATGTTCCCAAAGATACGATTCCGAAAGGGACGGGTATTTGGAAACTCAAATTCATGAATCGTGCCGCCGACCCTGCCGGTGGGCAAGTAGCATACGAACAGAAATGCGTGAGCTGTCATGGTCGAAATGGCGAAGGTGTACTGAACCCCGATAAAACGGCTTATACTTACCCGCCGCTTTGGGGTGAACACAGCTATAATCAAGGGGCTGGTTTGTTTAGATTATCTCGTTTTGCAGGCTATATCAAGGCCAATATGCCTTTTGGAGCTACTTATGATAAGCCCCAGCTCAGCGATGAGGAGGCTTGGGATATTGCCGCCTATGTTAATTCTCGCCCCAGACCTACCAAAGATTTAAGCAAAGATTGGCCCAATATCGCTGGTAAGCCTTTCGACCACCCCTTTGGGCCATACGTTGATGAGTTTAGTGAAGAACAGCACAAGTTTGGCCCTTTCAAACCAATTGATGATGCAATAAAAAAACGTAAGAAAGCACAACAAAAAGCCAATAAATTGGCTAAAAACTGATAATTCCTGATACGTACACTTAACCTCTCTTTTCTTTATGAAAAATACTATTTTATTCGTCAGCATTTTGTTATTTGCTCAAATTTCGTTTGCCCAGCTATCTGTAGGTGATGATGGCAGCGGACATAAGGTTGTTTTTCAATTTGTATCGGGCGATACCCTTTCTCAACAGTCGCTAATCAATAACCTAAAGAATCTACGTGAAGGCTGGCCCAAGGCCGAAGTCGAGATAGTTTTTCATGGAAACGGAATCTGGATGGTAATGACAGAAAAAACAAAATACAATAAGCAGCTCCAAGAGTTTGCCGAAAAACAAAGTATTAAGATGGTGGTATGCGAGAATACTATGAAACAAAAAAAAGTTGAAAAGTCTCAATTACTTTCTTTTGTAGGGACCGTTCCGATGGGTATTGGCGAAATCATCAAAAAGCAAGAACAAGGCTGGAGCTACATCAAAGCTGGGTTATGATTTAGTTATAGACCTCCACATTCTACACACCTTTCTCAAAACCAAAGAAATAATGAATAAATTATTATTGATAAGTCATTTATTGATTAGCCATTTTGTTTTTGCCCAAATTAATTCCGAAATCAATGATAAGTTTAGCTTAAAAAGAGTTTTGGCGACTGGTTCGTTGAGGGCATCGGCTCGGCAGTTTTCGATGTTTACACAAAATCATCGTGGCTTGACAAATTATTACGGAGTTGCTGTTGGGGGTGGTTTACGCTACGAAACAAAACGATGGAGAAATCTTCAATTTGGTTTTGGTGGATATTTTGTGAATGATGTCGTATCGAGCGAATTTACTCAAACCGACCCAACCACCAAAGCCAGTAGCCGATACGATAGCGGCCTGTATGACATAACTGGCGTTGAAGATAAATCTTTTTTGAGCCGTGTCGAAGAATTGAATGTCAAGTATTATCTGCTGAAAAAATCAAAATTTATTTTCGGAAAACAAATCCTCCGAACACCACTGGTTAATCCACAAGACGGACGCATGACTCCTTCTATGATGGAGGGTATTTATCTTGAATTTGATGAAATCAAAAACCTGCATATCGAGGGTGGCTGGATGTATAAGTCGAGTCCTCGCTCTACATTCAAGTGGTTCGGGGTTGGGCATTCAATCGGTCTTTATCCTGTTGGTGTTAATGCTGATGGAGCTAAGAATAAATACCAGAATAGCCTCAAAACCAAAGGTTTGTTTGTCTTTGGTGCAAATTATTCGGTCGGAACCAGCTCTAAATTGATTTTATGGAACTACCTGATTCAAAATATAAGCAATACGGTTATGCTACAATTGAATCAAGACTTGGGTAAATTCAAATTTGGGTTACAGAGTTTTTATCAAAAAAGTGTTGGCGATGGTGGCAACCAAGACCCAACACTCCAGTACTTGCCGAGGGGTTCTGAATCGGTTGTTTTTGGGGGGATGGCTTCTCGCCAAATCGGTAGTTCAAATCTTCAACTCAACTATACAAGAATCACTAAAAAAGGAAAGTTTCTTTTTCCGAGAGAGTGGGGGCGAGAGCCTTTTTTTACTTTTTTGGCACGGGAACGTAGCGAAGGCTTGGGCGATATAAACGCTTTCACAATCAATTGGGGGAGGTTTTTGGCAACAAAAAAAATAAAACTTGAACTCGGATTGGGCTATTATGACTTGCCTGATGTCAAAAATTTTGCGATGAATAAATATGGCATACCCTCCTATACCCAGTTGAACTTTGATATTAGGTATAAGTTTTCAAAAGCATTCGAGGGCCTTGAAGCACAGCTATTGGTAGCAAAAAAATGGAATATGGGTAATATTTACAACGATGAGAAATACCGAATCAATAAAGTTGATATGACAAATTATAATTTAGTGCTAAATTACAGCTTTGAAATCAAGCCCTAATGAATAAAATTATACCAACATATACCATTGAACAACTCAACCGATGTGATGAAAACATTACGATGAATGTCGATATCCGAAGACTTGAGATTCATGCAAAAAACATCGATGGGGTGCATTTTCCGCATCGGCACAATTTCTACAATTTGATTTTTGTAACTCACGGAAGGGGCACACACGACATAGATTTTCGGAGATTTGAGGTGGTCCCTAATCAGTTGTTTTTTATGAACGATGGGCAGATTCACGAATGGGATTTATCGGATGATATAATGGGCTACACTTTATTCTTCAAAAAAGAGTTTTATAATGTTGCGGAGCCAATTTTTTCGATTCCGAACCTGCCATTTTTTAACAACAGTGCCAACGAGGCCCAGATGGTAGTCTTTGAACCCACCGAAGCTAAAGTAATTGAGAATTTTTTTGAAGATATACTCAATGAATTTGATAAGAAAAACACCCATCACGAAGCAATCATCAAAACCTTACTCAAAATCATCTTAATTCGCTCATTACGTGCCTATCAGCCCAATTTTTCGGGGTCAGGCTCAAACCTCAATATCTCAAAAGTAAGAGTTTTTGAAGAGTTAATCGAAAAAAACTACCGTAAACTAAAAGCAGTAAAAGACTACGCCGATTTGATGTATATGACGGCTAATTATCTCAATGCGGTCTGCAACAAGACCGTCGGTAAAACTGCCGGTGAGATGATTCGAGACCGTGTTTTGCTCGAAGCCAAACGACTCTTGATACATTCGTCGATGTCGGTTTGCGAAATGGGATATTTCTTAGGCTATGATGATTGTTCGTATTTTATCCGAATGTTTAAAAAAGATACGGGGGCTACTCCTGAGCAATTTCGGATGAAGAACAAAGAAAGTAGGTAATTGTTGTCCTTCAATTGTAAATCGTCTTCAAAGTATTTTAGAAATCATGAATTAGCCAACGCCCTATCGAGGTGAACATACCCACCATCGACATGTATCAATTGTCCAGTTGTATGACTCGAACACTCCGATACCAAAAATGCCACCATGTTGGCAATCTCCTCGGCCGTAGTCATACGGTTTTCAAAGGGGATATTTGCCGTGATAGATGCTAATTTTTCATCAGGATTTGCTAATGTCTGAATCCATCTTTCGTAGAGGGGAGTCCAACATTCGGCTACTACAACTGCATTGACCCTAATCCCGTATTTTAATAATTCGACTGCCCATTCACGTGTGAGAGCATTACGACCGCCATTGGCTGCGGCATATGCCGATGTCCCACCTTGGCCAGTTTCGGCAGTTTTAGAAGTAATATTGACGATTGCTCCCCTCGACGCCTTTAAGGCAGAGAGCGAATGATGAACAATCAAATAATAATGTACTAAATTTTTGTGTAGCGACTGCATAAAACGTTCATAATCACCACTTTCGAGTCCAACACCGTCGTTTACACCAGCGTTATTGACGATTCCATCAATCCTATCAAACTTCTCCAAAACAGCTTTCACTGCCTGCTCAGACGCCTCGGGTTGGGTTAATTCGGCAACAACTTGAAAAGCCTTTTGTCCTAAATTTTCGATTTCGGCTACGAGTTTAAGGTTGTCTTCTTGGTTTCTTCCTACAATTACCGGAATCGCTCCTTCGGCAGCCAAAACCCGTACAATCCCTTCGCCAATTCCTTTGGCACCTCCTGTAACAATTATTATTTTATCTTTTAATTTTAAGTCCATTTTTTTGAATCTGTATGTGTTTTTTGTTATTCATTTGATACTAACATGGTTTTGAACCTGTCAGTGTTGATTAAAATTTTTTTCTTAATGCGATGCTCCCAGCTTTATGCTGCCAGCTTTGAGGTTTTTAATCGCAAAAATCAACACGACTACAAAACAAACCGCAGGTACAATATATGAAACTTGAATATTGCTAACATCTGATACACGACCCATGATTACGGGGAAGACGGCTCCGCCCACAATAGACATTATGACCAACGACGAACCAATTTTCGTCTTTTCGCCTAATCCTCTGATACTTAGTGCAAAAATTGTCGGGAACATTATTGACATAAAAAACTCAACTCCTACGAGTGCATAAATTGCCACCATGCCTTCTGCCGAGACCGCAAAGAGTAGAAGTCCAAAATTGATAATACTGTATATCATCAAAAGGCGAGAAGGAGCGATGAATCGCATGAGATAAGTACCCACAAATCGACCAATCATAAAACCCAGCAAAGCACCCGAAAGCAGGTAAGCGGCTGATTTTTCGTCGATACCAGCAACTTTATCCGAGAAACGAATAAAAAAACTACTTACACAAACTTGAGCTCCGACATAAAAAAATTGGGCAATTACACCCAAAATTAGGTTCTTTTCGCCCAAGATTGAGCCTTGTGCTTTTTGGGATGTTTCGTCTTCTTGTTCTTTAATTTCTGGAAGGGCAGTACGCCAAATCAGGATGGCAACAAGCAGCACAACCGCACCAATAATTAAAAATGGTACTTGAACCGACGAAGCCTCAAGATTTAGATAATCATCTAATTGCTGGGGCGACATTGCCTGTTCTTCGTTGTGGGTGAGTGTCTTACCGGATAGAATAAAACGGCCACCCATCAGCGGGGCTAAAAATGCGGCTAATCCGTTGAATGATTGAGCAAAATTGAGTCGTTGTGTTGCAGATTCGGCATCGCCCAAAACAGTTATGTATGGGTTTGCGGCTGTTTCAAGAAAAGTAAGCCCACTGGCGATGATAAACAACGCCACCAAGAAAAAAGCGTAATTGCGAAACTCAGCCGCTGGATAAAACAAAAAAGTACCCGTTGCAAAAAGCAGAAGACCTACCGTAATACCCGCTTTGTAGCCGAGTCTTTTCATTAATAATCCTGCTGGTAAGGCTACTAAAAAGTAGGCAATATAAGATGCCGAATCTATCAAGGCCGACTGGAAGTCGGTTAGCTGACAGGCTTTTTTGAGATGAGGAATTAAGATTGGGTTGAGGTTGAGGGCAAATCCCCAAAGAAAAAATAAAGATGTGATTAGAATGATGGCTAATCGGGTTTTAGAATTAGTCATAGAGTAAGGCGATAGCTTAATATTGATAGATGATTTGCAAATATAGTCTTTTGTTAGTTTTCTCAACTGTCAAAAAACATTTTACGCATCAAATTACCTTTTTTTAATATCTCAACTTACTATAATCATATTGTTGTGTGTTAAATAGTCGCTCAATCGTCCGTTAAAATTCACACAATCTATTTTTTGGGCTAAAAGATGCCTGTTTTAGGATGATGCTAAAACTCAATTAAATATTGAATAGGCAGTCGTGGTATTGAATAAAACATTGGCTTCGTTGATAGTTAACCAAATTATCTTTGAAATTGTCATTAAAGACCATTCGATAGCTAATTAGTTGTTTAATCTGCGATTGCTACTCAATAAAAATCTGAAGTTTATCTAAATACTAAAACTACCTTGTTCCTCGTTTTTCGGGTTCATATCCTTGCCAAAAATTGAGCCAAATGGCCCGAGAAAGTCTCGAATAGATAGGATTGAGTACCAAGGTAAGGCCTATGTAGATGCCCATCAATACTGCACCACTGATGTATTGGTCCAATAATAAAAAATAGGCTATAAGAAAGGTTACAAAAACTGCGATATTTAGCATATAAGAAACATACATTGCCCCAAAAAAATACCCAGTTTCTCTTTCATATCTGAGACCACAGTGGGGGCAGGTTTCGTGCATTTCGTTGGTTTTAACGTAGGGATTTGATGTCTTGAATAAATCGCCCTCGTGGCAACGAGGACACTTCATCCCAAAAATACTATACAGTCTTGAGCCTTTTCCTAACATTTTAAATATGGGTTTGTTTAGTATAAAACAATATTTGCAGAAGGTATTGTTGAGAATAAACCTTAATTTTATGGTACTTTTTACTTATCTTGTCAAAAACTATGATAGGTAACTTTTGCTATCTTGCAAAGGTAGTTTTTTTACTAAACAAACACCATTAAAGTCTAAAAACAATCCTAAGCTTTTCCAGTCAAGATTTGCCCCCAGTACATTCTTGGCAGTACCTCTTTTTTTAATAAATACATACTCCACCGCTCTTTACTCTGGTCAAACGGGAAAGTCTCCATCGGCTGGTTGTTATAATCAAACTCGGCCAAGACTAATTTGCCGTAACCCGTCACCAGCGGACATGAAGTATAACCTGAGTAATTTCCGCTTAGGTTTTGATGAGCCAATAAAGCCAAAATGTTTTCTACAACAACCGGTGCTTGTTTCCGAATCGCCGCACCAGTTTTTGAAGTCGGAAGTCCAGAAGCGTCACCCAAAGAGAAAACATTGGCGTAACGCACGTGTTGAAGCGTATTTTTATCGACATCGACCCAGCCTGCGGCATTGGCCAGAGGACTATTTTTGATAAAATCGGGGGCTGATTGTGGCGGAGTAACGTGCATCATGTCGAAGTCCACCCAAGTTTCAACATCTTTATTATTTTCGCCAAAACCCACAAATTTGGCTCGTTTGTTTTCGCCATCAATTTCATCGAGCCTTTGCATAAAATTGAGCTTAATATTGGCTCTTTTGCAGACATTCAACAAGGTTTTTTCATATTTTGGTACAGCAAAGAGTTTGGCTCCTCCACTCCAATACTGAATGTTTGACTTCTCCAAAACACCATGTTTCCTAAAATAATCGGCTGCCATATACATAATTTTATGCGGAGCTCCCCCACATTTTACAGGCGTATGAGGATTATGAAAAATGGCATTTCCACCCTTAAAATTCTTGATACACTCAAAAGTGTAAGGTGCGTATTTGAAACTATAATTGCTACAAACGCTATTATGTCCAAGCGTTTCGTTCAATCCTTTTATCGAACCCCAGTTGAGCTGGATTCCGGGGCAAACCACTAATATATCGTAACTGTAGCTGGCGGCTTCAGTCACGACCTCGTTGGTATCAGGATTGAAACTTTTTGCCGATTCTTTTATCCAAATAGCTTTTTTGGGTATTACATCGGCTTCGTTGCGTTCGGTCTTTCTAATATCAAAAACACCACCACCGGCGAGTGTCCAAGCAGGTTGGTAGTAATGTTTGTCGGAGGGGTCGAAGATAGCAATATCGAGTTTACTATTTTTTCTGAATAGCTGTGCAGCGACCGAGATACCCGCATTGCCGCCACCGATAATTATGATTTGATGATGTTTCTGCATTGTCTAAAAATTAAAATATCTTTGAATAGTTTTATTTGTTCTTTGCAAAGTTATAATTTTGCGTTGTCAATTTGTTAGGACAAAAACTTAGATGTATGGTACTATTTATTTAATGTGAACTTATAAGTTGTTGATAATCAGTCGCTAATAAAAAAAACTCTCGGGCCAATCGCCCGAGAGTTTATGTTCTAACTCTAAACTTTAAACTTCCACAAATCTGCAATTACAGCAAAGTCGTTGGGCATACATACTCGGTTCGAGGAACTTCTGTTTTTGATATTGCCGCAAATCCGCCTTCAACATCCACAAAGTTTTCCCATCCGCGTTGTTTCAGAATCGACGCTGCAATCATGCTTCGATACCCACCAGCACAGTGCAAAATGAATGGTTTATCTTTCGGAATTTCGGACAAATGATTATTGATGACATTGAGTGGAACATTAATTGCTCCTTCGATGTGTTCTGAATCAAACTCGCTCTTTTTGCGAACATCTATCACAAACGGATTCTCTGTCTTGAATCTCACAGCAAATTCTTCAGCAGAGATTCTATCAACCGTTTCTATATCTTTTTGAGCCGATTTCCATTTTTCAAAACCACCATCGAGAAATCCAATTGTAAAATCATAACCAACCCTTGCCAATCTCGTGATGGTTTCTTCTTCTTTGCCAGTATCGGCTACGAGCAAGATTTCTTGTTTAATGTCTGGAATCAACTCTCCGACCCACATAGCAAAATTGCTATCGAGACCAATATTGATACTATTCGGGATAAATCCTTTGGCAAATTCACTCGCTTTTCGGCTGTCTAAAATCAGAGCATTGGTTTCGTTGGCAACAACTTCAAACTCCACAACCGAAAGAGCCCTTTTGCCCCTTTCCATGACCGTATCGAGGCTATCATAACCAGTGATATTCATAATTACGTTCTTTGGGAAATATCCCGGAGGGGAAGTGAGACCGCTCAAGACCGATTCGATGAACTCTTCTTTGGTCATATCGGCTCTCAATGCGTAGTTAAATTTCTTTTGATTGCCGAGTGTATCGGTTGTTTCTTTACTCATTTTTTTGCCGCAAGCACTACCCGCCCCGTGGTTGGGATAGACGATGAGGTCGTCTGATAGTGGCATGATTTTGTTGCGTAGCGAATCATAAAGATGACCCGCTAATTTTTCTTCTGTCAAGTCGGCAATCACGTGTTGGGCTAAGTCTGGGCGTCCTACATCGCCAATAAATAGCGTATCGCCTGTTATCAATCCATGTTCTCTACCATTTTCGTCGATGAGCAAGTAGGTAGTACTTTCCATTGTATGCCCAGGTGTATGAATGGCTTTTACCTTACAATTACCTACCTCAAAAATCTGATTGTCTTCGGCAGTAATGGCCTCAAAAGCTGGTTTGGCGGTAGGGCCATAAACGATTTTAGCTCCCGTTTTTTGGGCTAAGTCGAGGTGTCCGCTCACAAAGTCGGCGTGAAAGTGGGTCTCAAAGACGTATTTGATTTGGGCGTTGTCTTTCTCTGCACGGTCGATGTATGGCTGAACCTCGCGAAGTGGGTCAAAAATAGCCGCTTGTCCATTACTTTCTAAGTAATAGGCCGCATGAGCGATGCAACCCGTATAAATTTGTTCGATTTTCATTGTCGTAATAATATAATGTTTATATGATAATTTATTCATGTTGATTTGCATAAAAAAACTATCGGATTAGGGGCAGCGATTAGAGCATTGATGTTTCATTTTATGGTGTTTGTTGTAAAATTTAATTCAAATTTGGGATGAATCTCTCAAAGGAATAATGACATAAATCATATTCGGTGAATTGTACCATCAGAAAGTGAATTAGTGCGAAATATTACTCAAATTTCATTTATTCGGGCTCCTTTTTGTTTTTTTTTCGTTTCTGAAATTCCATTTTGTAAATCATCCAGCCAAAGCCCAAAGCCAAATGTAATAAGACGATGATAAAGAAGAAGGTTGCCATTTTTAACTTAAATAATTGTTTGTTTTGATAGATGAACAAATAAATGTTCTAATTTTGTTTCGTTAATCAAATGAATCAAAATTCCTAAATGAAAACCCTTGTTTGTACTATCCCGCACCAATTCGATTACCAAGAAGCCGATAAACCAGTGCTAAATCCTAATCAGGCAATTCTCAAAATCAGACGTATCGGAATCTGCGGAACTGACCTACACGCCTACGAAGGTACTCAGCCTTTTTTTAATTACCCAAGAATTTTGGGGCATGAATTGGCTGGTGATATTGTAGAAATTGAAGAAAATGATGAATTTAAGATTGGCGAAACCGTCACATTTATTCCCTATTTCAATTGTGGAACTTGCGTGGCTTGTCGAGCCAACAAGCCTAATTGTTGCACCAATATTAAGGTTTTTGGGGTACATATTGATGGCGGAATGGCCGAATACGTATCGGTGCCAACATACTCGTTGGTGCATGGCGAAGGCCTTTCGTATGATGAATTGGCATTGGTTGAGCCGCTGGCAATCGGGGCTCATGGTGTGCGTAGGGCAGGGGTTGAGCAAGGGGAATTTGTATTGGTAGTAGGAGCTGGGCCTATCGGTTTGGGAATCATGGAATTTGCCCGAATCGCTGGTGCAAAAGTAATTGCCCTCGATATAAACGATAACCGACTGGCTTTTTGTAAAGAAAAATTAGGAGTTGAATTTGTAATTAACGGAATGACCGAAAACGTAGTTGAGAGATTATCCGAAATCACAAATGGCGATATGCCTACTGTTGTGATTGATGCTACGGGCAGCCTAAAAGCTATCAATACCGCATTTAGCTATTTGGCACACGGTGGTAGATACGTTTTGGTTGGGCTACAAAAAGGTGAGATTGCGTTTAACCATCCCGAATTTCATAAGCGAGAAGCAACATTGATGAGTAGCCGAAACGCCACCCGTCAAGATTTTGAGCACGTTGTAGATTCTATGAAAAAAGGATTGGTAAAACCAACTACTTATATTACGCATCGGGTTGATTTTGAGGATGTTAAAGATAATTTTGAGTCTTGGCTCAATCCAGCCAATGGCGTAATAAAAGCGATGGTTAGTTTGTAGATAGTTTAAACCCTGACAGCGTTT
>JALOLV010000031.1 GCA_025455785.1 Spirosomataceae bacterium
GGTGAAATTTTGATTGGCAATAGCCCCCTCTGGGGGTTGGGGGCAAGATTTTGGCGTTCTAAATGTGGAACGGTGCTTCAAGATGGTTTTATCTTCTCAGATACAATTGCCAATAACATTGCAGTAAGCGATGAAGTACCTGATATACCGAAATTGTTGCACGCTGTCAAGGTCGCTAATATTCAGTCGTTTATCGAAGAACTACCATTGAGTTATAATACCAAAATCGGGGCTGAGGGAAATGGCATCAGCCAAGGTCAAAAACAGCGACTGTTGATTGCGAGAGCCGTTTACAAAAACCCTGAGTTTATGTTTTTTGATGAAGCCACCAATGCCCTTGATGCCAATAACGAAAGCATAATCATGCAGAATTTAGACGAATTCTTCAAAGGTCGAACGGTTGTCGTAGTAGCCCACCGATTGAGTACGGTCAAAAATGCCGACCAAATTGTGGTTCTTGAAAAAGGTGAAATCGTAGAGGTGGGTACTCATGCCGAATTGACCCAAAAGCATGGAAAATATTTTGAATTAGTAAAAAATCAGTTAGAATTAGGCAATTAAACCCCTAACCCCTAAAGGGGAACTCTTCTATCTACGAAATTATATGGAAAAAGATATTTCAGAAAAATTACTTCGTACCAACTTAAAAGAGCTTTTAGGTGGAAAAGGTATGGATAATCATGAATTATTGAAGGAGGTTACAGTAATTCCACCCGAACCACCGATTCCAATGAGTGATGGCGATTGGAATAGTGGAAATAATCGAATCCCTGAACTCCGAAGCAGCGAAGTTGATGAGGTTTTGAGTCAGCCGCCGGCTTGGTTGGTTCGATGGGGAATTACCGTTTTCTTCTTTGTTTTGATAGTCCTTTTGCTGGTTTCTTGGTTGGTTGAATACCCCGATTTGGTAAACTCTCAACTCAAGGTGGTTTCGACCAATACACCTAAATCTGTAAATACAAAAATCGAAGGGCGTTTGATGAAATTATTGGTCAAAGACGGTCAGATTGTTAATCAGGGAGATTTCTTAGCTCACCTCGAAAGTACAGCCAACCATCAAGAGGTTTTAGATTTAGAGAAAACTGTAAATGATTTGATAGAGTTATCCATCAAAAATGATTTTACCGCCATTCACAAAACCCAAGTACCTTTATTTTTTAATTTAGGCGAATTACAAAAACCATATCAAACTTTTCAGGAGGCTTTTGTACGTTCGCAGGCTTCGATGGCGGAGGGTTCAAATCTTAAAAAGAAAGGGGCAGTCGGGCGTGATATTGGTACTTTGCGGAGTTTGCAGGAAAATACCCGTAAGCAATTAGAACTGCAAGAAATAGACTTGCAAATCGCACTCGAAGAAGACCAAAGCCAACAGCGATTGAGTGAAAAAGGGTTGGTTTCTAAGCAAGATGCTCGCAATGCTCACAGTCGTTACATAAGCAAAAAACAGGCTTTTGAGCAAGCAAAAACAGCTTTAGATAATAATCGTATGAGTCAAAATCAAAAACAGCAAGAGTTAATCGAATTAGACAAAACAATTACCGAACAAAAGAATAATTTGGTGCAGTCAATCAATTCACTCAAAAGTGAGATTGAGGCTTGGAAACAGCGTTATATTGCTGCCGCACCGATAACTGGGAAGGTGAATTTTCTGACGAATCTCCAAGAAAATCAAACCTTGAAGACCGGACAAGAACTACTTTATATTTTGCCCGAAGGTTCTGGGTATTACGGAGAAATGATGTTGGGGCAGTACAATTTTGGTAAAGTTAAAAAAGGACAAGAAGTAATTGTGAAGTTTCAGAGTTATCCATTTCAAGAATTTGGAACAGTCAAAGGGCGAATTGAACATATTTCGGATATTCCGAAAGACACCGCATATTTAGTAAAGGTTATTTTCCCGAACGGGTTAGTTACAAATGCCAATAAAAAACTGCCTTTTCGGAATGGTATGACGGCTTCGGGTGAGGTAATTACCGAAAATCTCAGATTGATTGATAAGTTCTTTTATGATATTAGAAAGGGCATGCAGCGATAGTTTTAATAATGGATTTGCAAATCAAAAATAAATTATTTTCTAACTTTAAACAATCAAAACAATGAAAGCAAGTTTAATGAAATTCAAAGATTCTCAACTTTCAAGAGAACAGATGAAAGGAGTAAAAGGTGGAGTAAGATGTACAGGAGAGTGGACTAACTCAAATGGTGATATATTGTTAGTGACAGAAGATTGTCCTACAGCAAGTGTTTCAACCTGTATAAGTAGATTAAATTCAATAGTTGGACATGGTAGTGCCAATAGCTATTCTTGTAATCTAGTTTAAACCAATTGTCAAGGAGATAAGCAAATAGTGTTTAAAAAAGTTTTGATATTTTTTGATTTGACTTAGATAAAGTTTAAATCACAGAATGATATTTTGACTCTTTGTAGAACTATTTGTTTATTTCCTAAACTCTTATTATTTCAAAAATAGTTTAAACTGAATTTACCAAATGTATAAATTTATCTTGAGTTATTTACTTGTCCAAAAAATCTTGTTATTTCAGCATACAAACGCTCAAAATGCTTGGGTATTTGGTAATAGTAATTTATCAAAATCATTTTACTTATCTATTCAAAATGAAATAGGCGAAAATTTTACACAAGAAATTAAGATAAATAGTGTAAATATAATCAACCTCGAATCTCCACAAATGATATATGTTGGTACATCTAATTCAGGCAAATTAAATTTTTATCAATTTATTTTATTTCCTGGAGACAGTGTTGAAATTACTCAACACTTTGATAGCTTCGAATTTAAAGGCAAATTTCAAAATGAGTATACCTTTTTGCACGAATTAGAAGAACGAGGATTGGGAATTTATGGTACACCTGAAAACGATTGTAAAATATGCCCTCAAAGATATTTGGAATTATTTAACAAAAGAGTTGAATTTATCAATAAATATAGTGATTCATTAGGTTTCAGAAGCCAATTCAAGGAATTGGTCAATAACCTATTTAAAATAAAACATATTTGGGGCTGGTTACAAATATATAGTTTTGTTACTAAAGAACCAGACCATTATGATATTGGTAGTTCATATTTTGATAGCTTAGCAAATTTCAAAAAAAAGTTAGTTTTTAGTCCAAAAGAAATTTCAAAGGTTTATTACGTAACATACAGTAATACTTTAAAAACATACAATCGTTTTTTAACTGAAAAAAACTACAGAATAATTCCAAACTTTGATAATCAATTTATTTCAGCGATGATTAATTTTGAAGGTTATCAAAGAGACTTATTATTAACACGATTACTGAAAGACGGTTTTAAAAATAATGATGTTAAACCTGAACATATTTCTAAGTTTTTTGAAATATGCAAAACCCAAAAATATATTGAATTTGTAAAGGATTTAATGAAAAAACGTATCAATAGCTCTCCAGTCTTACTTGATACAGCCAAGGTTTTCCTTCAAAATGATACATATTATTCATGGCAAGATATAGCCAAAAACAAATATACTTACATAGATTTTTGGGCTTCGTGGTGCGGACCTTGTCTAAAAGAATTTGAAAAGTCTGCTGAATTAGAAAAAGAATATTCTAAAAAAGGTGTATCATTTTCTTTCATTTCTATTGATAAAGATTCAAATGCTTGGATAAAAGCACAAAAAAAACATCAAATACCCCCAAAAAGAAGCTATTTGTTTCCAAATTATGAAAATTGCTTACTTTCAAAACAAATAGAGTTATTGTCAGTGCCAAGGTACATAATTGTTGATGACAAAGGTACGATAGTCAATTCCGATGCACCAAGACCATCTGACCCTTTAATTCGAGAAATATTCGACAAATTATTAAAAAATTAGATTTAGCACAGTGTTTTACACCTCAATGGTAAAATAAATGTCCATGAAAATCAGCCTAATAATAACTTTAATATTCGTCCAAACCACACTTTGGGGGCAGAAAACCTTTAATCTCCAACAATGCCTCGATTATGCCTACAAACAAAACTTCGATATAAAACAACGTGAATTAAGACTCAAACAATCAGAAAATACGCTTTCACAATCGAGGCAAGCAGTTTTTCCAAATCTTTCGGGTTCGTTTTCACAAGGGATTAATTCGGGTAGAAGCATTGACCCATTTTCTAATGATTTTGTTCAGCGAACTATCTCTTCTAATTCGTTTGGCTTCAATGGCGGATTTACAGTATTTAATGGTTTTTCGCTTAAAAATCAGATTTTACAAAACGAATACATCGCCCAAGCCGATGAATGGGAGATTTTGAGAGGTAAAAATGAATTGAGAATCCGTATTACGCTGGCGTATATGCAGGTATTGATGAACCAAGAACTATGGAAAACTGCACAAGAACAAGTAACCAGCCTACAAAATCAAATCATTCAAATTAAGGAACTGATTAAAGAAGGCAACAAAGCCAAAACTAACTTGATTGATTTAGAAGCCCAATTAGCAACTGCCGAATTTGATGCTCTCAATGCTAAAAATAACATCGAAATTTCTAAGCTGTCTTTGGCTCAATTGATGGCATATCCAAACTATAATTCTTTTGAGTTAGAAGGTATCAATATTGATGATAAGACCGTAGTTTTGAATGAATCATTTTTGCAAAATATTGTGCAAGGTATTCAAAATCAGCCGATTATAAAAAGTAGTGAACTCAGAGTACAGAGTTCAAAAGTGGGGGTTCGGATTGCCGAAGCAGGTAAATATCCCACGGTTTCGTTGGGAGTTGGATTAGGTTCGGGGTATTCGAGTGCAGCGTCGGGAGAGTTCTCGTATTTTAAGCAATTAGATTTTAACCTCAATCAAAATGCAAGGATTGGTGTAAATATCCCGATTTATAGCAATGGTCAAGTTAGGGGTAGGATTAATAATTCTGTAATTGCTCGGAGTATTGTCGAAACCCAGCTCCAACAAACGAAGCTACAACTAAAACAAGAAATTGAGCAGGCATATTTAACGGCTCGAACTGCTCAAGAACGATTAAATAGTGCCAAAAGGCAAGTCATGGCACAGCAAACTGCCTACGAGTCTGCCCAAGAGCGATTTAAAGAAGGTTTGCTTAACACAATTGACCTCAATACATTCAGATTGAATCTTGAAAGGGCAAAATCTAACTTAATACAGTCAAGATATGAGTTCTTTTTTAGGAAAATGATTTTGGAATATTATAGGTTGTAGAAATTAGACCTGCCAACTTTTCTTCGTTCCCTCCGAGTCTCCCGTGTACGTCGGCAAAAGCTGAGCAATGGAACTCTGATGGATGCCTTCTAAGTTGACATTTATCTCTTATTTTGTTTCATCGTTCTACTCCCTCTGTTCGGGGATGGTTGTATTGAATGACGTAGTTACCACGTCCACGAAAAAGATTATTTGAGGTTAGATACCAAAAATCCCAAACCGAAAATCCTTTTTAAATTCATCTGAACTATGGATTAGAATTACTGCTAAATTGCCAAGGCTTTATCGATAAAATACTCCGTTAGGAGTTATAGATTGGTGGTCTGAATAAGGTTCAAAATAATAGAGTTCCAGCGGTAGGATAGAATCTGTCAACATCTCATATCGCAGGGATTTTGACGGTTCAAAATGTTTTAATTATTACCAATGAGAGATAAAAATATTCCTTTAAAAATTTCCTCCCTTAAAATTTTGTAGAGTTGAACAAGTCGGGTCGGAGGGGTAGAAGGGGCGTTAATGCACTTTTGAAGCCAAATTTCAGCCATTATGAGGTTGGTAAATTATTGAAAATCAATATTTTAAACCAGTACAGTTCGGGGCTTCATAGCTGAAAATTAGGCATTTATAGTGTAGCCGTACCACGGTTTTTTCTGGGAAGTTATTTGACGGTCAATAAATTAACGTGAGTTATGAATTGATTTTTCGTAAATGCCTGATTATTAGCTCGTTACAGTATTGTATGTTTCTAAAGTATGCTTTTGTTGAAATACAATTATTGGAGAATACATAGAAATTCTTTGCAGGAAGTCGCCACGGCGTATTCCTTACGGTTTTTTCATTGAAGAAACGTCCAGCAATCAGAAAACTAAACCATAGTTCACATTAAATTACACTGTTTTAAGGTATTGATTTTTATTTTCTCAATCTCGGCTTCTCTTTTTGTAAGATTTGCCGTATTTACGTTTTTTTTCGGCTTCGTAATCTCGACGAACGTTTACCTTTTTGTTTTTTTCGGATTTCTCATGGAAGGCAGGTCCGACGTCTTCACGTTTGGGTGGCTTGACCAAGAACAACGGCATATCAATTTGGGGTTCTTCGGCGGGTAGAATCCTGTCCGATTTCTCGACCTCAACTGGCATTTCTTGTATTGGCAATTTATACTTCATTAGGTCTTGAATGGCATGTAACATTTCGTTTTCTTGGGTAGTAACAAAAGATATAGCACTACCCTTGCGGTCGGCACGCCCCGTTCGTCCGATTCGGTGTATGTAACTTTGTGGTTCTTCGGGCAAATCAATGTTTATCACGTGCGAAACCCCCTCTACATCCAATCCACGAGCAATAACATCGGTCGCAATCAGAATCCTGCAAGAACCATCTTCAAATCGTCTGACCGATTCAAAACGGTGGTTTTGTGCTTTATTTGAGTGAATAACCGCAATTTTATCCTCAAAATCATCTTCGAGATGTTCAAAAACAACATCGGCAAGGTGCTTGGTAGATACAAAAACCAAAACTTTATTCATTTCCACATCTTTATTGAGTAGGTACTTCAAGAAATTGATTTTGGTGTAGAAATTCGGCACACTGAACCCGACCTGCGTGATATTACTCAAGGGCGTCCCGACGGGCGTTGCCTCGATTCTCTCGGGTGAATGAAAGAAATCCTTCATCAAATCTTCGACTTCATCGGTAATGGTGGCCGAAAATAAAAGATTCTGGCGGCGTTCGGGTAAGCCGTCGAAGATTCGAGTAAGTTGAGGCCTAAAGCCAAGATTTAACATTTCGTCAAACTCATCGATGACCAATTTCTTGATGCCTTTGGTCTTGATAACCTGCACGTTTAGTAAATCAACGAGCCTTCCGGGAGTTGCTACCAAAATATCAACACCTTGCATCACCTCGGCGATTTGGACTTTGGTGTTTACACCTCCGTAGATTCCGACAACGAGTAGGTTCATATAAGTCGTCAGTTTCTTGATTTCTTCAACCACCTGAACGACCAGCTCACGGGTCGGAACAAGTATCAAAATCTGAGGGTTTTTATCTTTGCTAAACTGGTACTGACGCAAACACGGCAAAAGATAAGCGTAGGTTTTGCCCGTACCCGTTTGGGCGATTCCGCAGACGTCTTTGCCCGACATCACAACCGAAAACACCTTTTGCTGAATCGTCGTCGGTGTCGTCAGTCCCAAATCACTGAGGGCATTAAGTAGAGGTTTGTTGAGATTTAATTCTTCAAAAGTCATAAAAATGGAGTTTCGAGTTTGGGGAGTTTCAAGTTTCAGTACCGATTCTCCACTAATCAGAATACAAAGGTAGTAGAAATAGTTCAGTAGTCTATTCACAAGGCAATTTAACCCAAAGTGGTTGTTTCATTGGCAAAGAAATTGCTATATTCGCCTTACAAAACCCTATGTATTTAAAAAATCATGGCTAAAAATAAAAAACAAAATCGCCCTCAAAACGAAACCCCGAGAGTCAATTCAGTAAAAACAGCGAATACCACTGCCATCCAACCAGCTTCTGGATTCCAGCTCAACAATAACATAGCCTACGGATTATTGGCGATTGGGGTAATCATTGCGTTTTCGAGTGCATTCGGCAACGATTTTGTCAATTGGGATGACCAAATGTATGCTACCGAAAACAAGATGATTCTGAAGCCCACATTTGCCAACCTCATGCGTTTGATGGGGGTTGAATGTGCCTTAAACTATCACCCTGTTACGATGGCTTCGCTTTGGCTCAACAGTTTTTTGTTTGGTCAAAAAGCTACTCCGTTTATCGTGGTAAACGTGCTGATTCATGCCCTAAACACCATTCTGATATTCAGATTTACCCAAAAACTAACCAACCATAATACACTTATCAGCTTTTTTGTGGCATTGATTTGGGGCGTACACCCAATGCACGTAGAATCGGTGGTGTGGGTATCCGAGCGTAAAGATGTGCTTTATACTATGTTTTTCTTTTTGGCGTGCCTGCAATACGTCAAATTTATTGAGACCGACAACCGAAAGTATTATTTCATCACGTTAGTTCTTTTCGTTTTGGCGTGTCTCTCGAAAGCGATGGCGGTGGTTTTGCCAGTTGTGCTGATTTTGATTGACTTTTGGTTCGGAAAAAGCCTATTCAATCTAAAAAATTATACTTCTAAAATTCCGTTTTTCATCGTTTCGATATTGTTTGGTGCTTTGGCTGTGCATGTGCAAGGAGGTGGAAATCTCGGAGGATTACTCGAAAAAATGACCCTCGATGTAGCCATTAGCGATACATTCTCACTTTGGCAACGCCTGTGTTTTGGTTTTTATGGATTTATGGTCTATATCTTTAAATTTTTTATACCGGTCAATCTCCATAATTTTTATGCTTACCCTCCAGCCGACCAATACAACAACGTACAGTACATGTCGGCCCCTTTTGTAGGATTGATTCTGTTAGGATTAGCCTTCGTTGTCCGCAATAAAAGCAAAGAAAGTTTCTTTGGCTTTTGGTTTTTCTTTATCACTATTGCGTTGGTTTTGCAATTTCTTTCGGTTGGTGGGGCCATTTTAGCCGAGCGTTATAGCTACGTCCCTTATTTCGGATTGGCATTTACAGTATTTTATTTACTGAATAAATACGTTTCAAACAAATCGGTTATTCTCGGAATCGGTGCAATTGCCGCACTCGTGTTTATGTTCCGGAGCTTTCAGATGTCGAAAACTTACAAAGATACTGGTACTTTATTCTTGAACTCGTACCAATACGAGCCGCTTTCGGGAGTTGTAAACGAAAACTTGGCAAATCATTACGGACGAACCGGCAATATTGATTTAGTTATCCGATACGGCGATGCAGCCCTCCAAAAAGGTGTTCAGTCTTACGCACTTTTGGGTGCTATGGGCAACGCTTGGCACTTGAAAGGTGATAACAAAAAGGCTTTACAGTTTTATGAAGACTGTATCCGCAACTCGCCCGACCACCGCCGTGCTACTGCTTACTACAATCGTGGTATCGTGAATCGTGCCGCTGGTAATTACGAACAGTCTGCAAAAGACTTCTCTGAGGCCATGAAACGCACCGAAGACTCAACAACTTACTTGTCTTATCGTGCCTACTCTAACCTCTTGGCCAAAAACTATCAATCGGCTATCAATGATTATACTTCGATGATTAGTAAAGGAATCGCGGTTGATACGGCTTATAACAATCGAGCGGTTTCGAGATATAGCCTCGGCGACCCCAACGGAGCCATTTCAGATTTGAAGCAGGCTCTTAAAATCAATCCGAATTATGCAGAAGTGAAAGATAATTTGAACAAATTGGGGGTAAAATAAAAAAGTCGGGTTTTAGACCCGACTTTCTCTTATGATATTTTGATTATTCATCTCCACTACCGATTGCCATCAAATGACGAACATTCATGATAACTTCGGCATTGGGTGGTAAGTCTAAATCTTGACCGACAACCTGATAACCAGTGAGCAGAATCTTAGAATTTGGGAACTCTCGGCATAATTTTGTAACGTACGGCTGAATATCCTCTTGCCCGGGTGTTGAAGTAATCGAACAGAAAATATAATCAGGCTTATGCAATTCACAGACGAATACTAATTCTGTAAACGGTAGAGTTTGACCCAAGTAAATCACTTTATGGTTTCTTGCACGGAGGATATAATTGGCGAACAAAAGACCGATTTCGTGAAGTTCTCCTTCTGGCAAGTACAAAACAAATTTCTTGGAAGTAGGAACCGACTTCACAACTTGTCCATCAATCGCCACAATTAATTTCTGACGAATCAGATTCGATATAAAATGCTCTTGTGCCGGGCCGATGGAGCCTGTTACCCAAAGCGTACCGATTCGGCTCAAGAATGGATAAATGATGTTTATCATAGTGTTCTCGAACCCGAATTGGAGTATATTGGTACTCATGATTTTCTCGAATCGCTCTTCGTCAAGGTCAATCATCGAAATCGTAAGGGCGTGAATCTGGTCTGGATAATTCAACTGTTTATCCGAAATCGTCATCACCTCACGGTTCAACTCTTCGAGGTTGAGTTTAGCAATCTCCGAAATCTTGTAATCGTGGTCTTTTAAGAGAGCAATATTGAGTACCAATTTAAGGTCTTGGTCATCATAAGTTCGTATATTGGTATCCGTTCTCTTTGGATTGATAATATTGTAACGTTGCTCCCAGATTCGGAGAGTGTGGGCCTTGATGCCCGATAGTTGTTCTAAATCTTTTATCGAATAACTGCTCATTTCTTTCTTCGACTATCCTATCTTAATTATTCTTTGAGATAAGCTAAAAAGTGCCTTTTCACAAGAAATTGGGCTACAATTTAGTATTTCTTTTCAGTTTTACAAAAAAACTTATCTAATTGTTTAATGATTAAACTATCCAAATAATATTTTGTTTTAAAATCTCCTTTTTTTTTGTCCACATACATATTATCAATAAGTATTTACAATTTTGTATCCGCTCAATAAGTTTTTGGTATCCTTTTTGAAATAACAAATTCTATGTCATGGAAAACTAATATTCGGGGAGTTTAGGCTCTTCTAATCTCCTCGAATACTTAACTTATTATGAAAACTCTAAGAAACTTTTGCTTACTAATAATTATTTTCTTTATTGCCAACCAATCATGGTCAAAACCACTGCCGCAATCAATAAAAAGGTTTGCCAAGTCAGACCCTCTCAATCCTTGTGATGTAAACGCCATCAGAAGTTTTAAGTTAGAGTCTCCGGGAGCTTATTGCCCAAGTCCTACGGCCGACGAACACGTCTTCTCGGTTTTTGGGGCAAGTTTCTCGACTGGTGCTTATGTGTTCAAAGAAAATACCCAGCCACTTTTGGTAGAATACAATGACGGTACTATCAAAATGCGTTTTCAGGTAGTCAATAAAACCGATGCTACCAAAGAATACACAATTGATTTTATTGGTTCAGATAAAACAATCGGAAATCCTTCGGGTGGGTTCACTCCGGCAAGCAATATCTGCTCAGGAACAAACACAACAAACTGGACATTCTACAATACTTTTTTGATGACCATAACTGGCGAAGGTAGCAATACTGGCCAATTTGCAATGGTTATGTCGCCGCAGGGCAATCGGCATACTTTTCAAATTGGAACTGGTGCCAATATGTGGCAAGCCAACTTTGGTGCGGGTCTGTGGTTCGATGATGCGACCCCCATCAGCCCAGCGACATTCAACGGCGATATTCAAGTGAAACTCGTACCGTATGAATGCTGCATTCCAAAAATCTGCACGCCATATTTGGTGCAAAAAAGTAAATAATCAATAATCTATCTAAATTTCTCTCATTTTATCATTTAAAAGCTACAATTTGAATAGTTTTTTTAGTTAGTCTTCAAAAATTTGTAATTTTGTTAAAGAAATCAATAGCTTTCCTTACAAGATGTCCAAATTTGATAGAAATCGTCCTCGTCCAACACCGGAACCGACCCCGCCGCCTGACACCAAAACAAAACCTAAGAAAAAAGAAGGCAAACAGATGTCTTTTGACTTTGGCAATACCGACCTCGATGGCTTTAAGCTATTTCTTGGGGTTTTCTCAATCATCATTGCGGCTGGTCTTTTGATTGCTTTTGTCTCGTATATCTTTACGGGTGATGCCGACCAAGACCTCGTACAAATGGGCTGGAAAGATGCCATGGCCGAAGTGAAACGAACTGGCAAAGGGTTTCAGAACTGGATTGGGGCTATCGGAGCTTATACTTCGCACTATTTTATTTTTTTGTGGCTGGGTTTTGCAGCCCTTGGTTTGCTACCGATGGTGTTTTTGGCGGGTGTCAAAATTGCATTCAAGCGTGATTTGATTCCGTACAATCTCAATCGTTTCATCGTTTCGAGCATATTTTACATTTTCTGGACCAGTATCTTTTTAGGATGTTTTATCATAACTTTCGGTATTGACTATGATAAAATTTGTGGTGGAATCGGTATGGCAATTGGCGAGCAATTGCATCATATCATCGGCGGGCTTAGCATTATTTTTATGCTTTTGATTTTATTTGGCTGGTTGATTTTCTTTCATGGACTTACCAAAATCGACGACTATGTTTTTCTACACTTCTTCAAGTCTAAACCAAAAGACATTGATGAAGATTTCTCGACCGAGAGAATCCGTAATGCCATCAATGATATTGAGGTAGAAACCGAAGTAAAACCAACTAAGAAAGTCGAAGAAGAAAAAATTGATTTCTTGAAAATTAAAGAAGAAGAACCTCTAATCACCGAACCCGAAAAACCAAAGAACCAAGAGGTTAATTTTGAGGTCAATGCTACAAACGAAAAAATCATCACCGCCAATGAGCCATTCAAGGGTGGAGTGCCGTTTGTGGTTGAGAATTTGCAACAACCAGAACCCGAACCTAAGCCAATGCCCGAATTGGTAATCGAAAAGGTTGAGCCAAAGTCAGAAACCACTGATTTAGACGATGATGATGTAAACGAGAAGGTTTTAAAGGATTTTGGGTTATTTGACCCTACGCTTGATTTGCCCGAATACCAGTATCCGACCCTTGATTTGATGAATGAGTATAGCAATGCAGGTAAGGTTACGGATGATGAATTAGAGCAAAATAAAAATAAGATTGTTGAATCGCTCCGCAATTTCCAAATCGGGATTTCGAGCATCAAAGCTACCATCGGGCCAACCGTAACGCTTTACGAAATTGTGCCAGAGGCAGGTATCCGTATTTCAAAAATCAAAAACCTCGAAGACGATATCGCTTTGAGTTTGGCAGCTTTAGGAATCCGTATCATCGCTCCGATGCCCGGAAAAGGTACGATTGGTATCGAAGTACCAAACAAAAACCGTGAAATGGTGAGTATGAAGTCGGTACTTTCGAGCGAAAAATTCCAGAAAACTACCTTTGATTTACCCGTTATTCTCGGTAAAACCATCTCAAACGATATTTTTATTTCTGATTTGGCCAAAATGCCTCACTTGCTCATGGCTGGGGCGACGGGTCAAGGTAAATCGGTTGGGTTGAATGTGATTTTGGCATCGTTACTTTATAAAAAACACCCTGCACAAATCAAGTTTGTTTTGGTTGACCCCAAAAAGGTTGAATTAACCCTCTTTACAAAGATTGAAAGGCACTTTTTGGCGATGCTACCAAACGCCGAAGAAGCCATTATTACCGATACAAAAAAGGTAATTTATACACTCAATTCGCTTTGTATTGAGATGGATAACCGCTACAATTTATTAAAAGATGCGGGTGTTCGGAATATCAAAGAATACAATACAAAATTCATTAATCGACGATTAAATCCCGAGAAAGGGCATCGCTATTTACCATACATTGTATTGGTGATTGATGAATTGGCAGATTTGATGATGACTGCCGGTAAAGAGGTCGAACAGCCGATTGCTCGTTTGGCTCAGTTGGCTCGTGCGATAGGAATTCACCTTATCATTGCAACCCAAAGACCATCGGTTAACGTCATTACAGGACTAATCAAGGCAAATTTCCCCGCTCGATTGTCGTTTAAGGTTACGTCTAAGATTGACTCAAGAACGATTTTAGATACGGGTGGCTCTGAACAATTGGTTGGTAATGGCGATATGTTGCTTTCGATGGGTTCGGATATGATTCGTCTGCAATGCCCGTTTGTTGATACGCCAGAGATTGATGGTATTTGTGAATTTATTGGTTCGCAGAGAGCTTATGAATCGGCATATATGTTGCCCGAATTTTACGGCGATGATGAGCAGGAACCATTGGAATTTGATTCGTCAGATTTGGATGAATATTTTGAAGAAGCAGCTCGTCTTTTAGTAGCTCATCAGCAAGGTAGTACGTCATTAATTCAACGTAAAATGAAACTTGGCTACAACCGTGCTGGAAGAATCATCGACCAGCTCGAAGCAGCCGGAATCGTAGGGCCATTTGAAGGAAGCAAAGCTCGTGAAGTTTTGATTAAAGATATGGTACATTTAGAAGAAGTATTGAAAGAAATCAAAGGAAAATAAAGTTGTAATAAACTTTTGGGCAAAAACATCGTCTAAATAAAACCAAATCTTAGTGTAATTCGTTTTGAATAATAATAACCATATTTCCCAGATGAAAAAAATCTTTTTTGCTGTTGTTAGTACCTTAATAATTAACAACTTATATGCTCAAAAAGACCCAAAAGCTACGGCAATTTTGGATGCAATGAGCAAAAAATACCAAACAATGAAGTCTTTTAGTGCGGCTTTTACGTATGGTATCGAAGGTGCAAATGCTAAATTGACAGAGAGTTATAAGGGCGATGTAACCGTAAAAGGATTGAAATTTCGCCTCAAAATGGCTGGTCAGGAAGTTTTTGCTAATGGTAAAGAACTATATACATACGTAAAAGAAACCAACGAATGTAGCATCACGGATTTTAATCCGAATGATAATTCAGATATTTCTCCCACCAAAATTTACACTATCTATAAAAAGGGTTATAAATATGTCTTTTTAGAAGAAGTGAAAGAGGGTAGCCAATTGTATCAAGTGGTTGAGTTATCGCCCGAAGATAAAAATAGCAAAATCACAAAGGTTCAAATCAAAGTAAACAAACAGGATAAATCAGTAAAATCTTGGAAAGTTTGGGATAAAAGTGGCAAACGTACGGTTTTTAAAATGGATAAATTTACGCCAAATACACCTGCCGAAGATACGTTTTTCACTTTCGATAAAAAGAAATACCCCGGTGTTGAAATCGTAGATTTAAGATAATCTATAAGAATTGAGGTTGTGATAAATTGAAAATTATTATATAAAAAATCCCGAGGCTCAGCTTCGGGATTTTTTGTTTCAGTCGTAGCGTTCGGGCTGGTACAGACCAATGTCAACTGAAGGTTTCTCATTATCAATGATTTCTTGAACCAATTTACCAGTTGC
>JALOLV010000032.1 GCA_025455785.1 Spirosomataceae bacterium
TCAATCATTCGGCTCACTGGTGGGGTGCTATTTTTGGTGTTATCGTCATGGTGGCTTTGTACCCCGATGTTGTGCCGCATTTTATCAGCGAGGTTTCTAATTGGCGGCCATTTTAAACGTAGAACGAGTGTTCAATTCGTTTATAAATCCGAAATGTCGTTTAACAAAATATGCTCAAAATACTAAATCAACCATATCCGTTTCCTGAAAGAGAAAACCTACGAGCACTGGTGCATTGCTTACTCGAAGGTTTCTTTATTGGCGTGTTCTTGATTGTTTTTCAACCATTCGGAATCGAACAGTGGCAGCATCCAAACAAAAATCTATTCTTATGGGGATATGGACTCATGACCGCCTTGGGCGGAATCACGCTAAGACTGGGCTTGATAAGGCTATTTCCTAATTATTATAAAGAAGAAAAATGGACGGTCGGGCGTGAGATTCTGATGATTCTGACGATTCTGATTTTGATTTCGAGTTATAATTATCTGTATAGCAACTGGGTGTTTGGCTGGAGATTCTCTTTTGAAAATTTTCTCTGGATGTTTTCGGCAGTTTGTATAATCGGTGTTTTTCCGACTACGGTAGGGGTAATGCTCAATTATATCTACAAACTCAAAAAATATAGTAGGTCTATTGAGGTTCATCATCATGCTCCACTTGCCGAAAATCGAAAAACAAGTGAAAATCAGTCAATCAAATTTATTGCCGAAAACGAAAAAGATACTTTTGAGGTTGAAACCCAAGCCCTGCTCTTTATTGAATCAGCCGATAATTATTCTACGATTCATTATACAAAAGACGGACGAGTTATGAAAGAGATGATTCGAGGGAGTTTGAGCCGCATGGAGGGCTTTATTGATTCGCCCGACATCGTAAGATGCCATCGAAGCTATATCGTAAATCTCGAAAAAGTCGAGAAAGTATCGGGCAATGCACAAGGCTATAAACTGCATCTTACACAGCCCGAATTGCTTGTGCCGGTGGCTCGAAAGTATTCTGAAATTGTCGAAAAACTAAAATAAACGATGGGTCGATACCATCAAAAATAGCCTTTTCTACCCTACAAAATACCATTCGTACAAATGTTTTAACAAAGACTTTTACTAACTTTATATTTGAATCAGGATTAAAAAATATTCAAATCAAAAACAAATCAGTGTAATCAGCGACTCTGTTATGGCAAAGAGAAAATCAGACGATAAAATAACCGATAAACCAAAGGTTCACAAAGATTTAGACGGACTCGACATCAAAATTAATTCATTTGGCGAGATTCAGATGAATATGGACATCACCAAAATCAATGAATTTTTGAATAAATCGGTTGATGATAAGAAGCTAAGGCATTTGAAATCGAATGATTGATTCAGGAAATTTCAATAAGATTAATCAAGAAATCATTAATAAATCATACAAAATCAAGGTTTATGCGTTCTCACGAAATTGATTACAAAATTATTGGAGAAGACATCCAAATCGTAGAAATCGAACTCGACCCAAACGAAACCGTTGTGGCCGAAGCTGGCTCAATGCTCTTTATGGAGGATGGTATCCAGTTTGAAACCAAAATGGGCGATGGTTCGCAACCTCAACAGAGCCTTTTTGGTAAATTGCTACAAGCGGGCAGCCGTGCATTGATGGGCGAGTCTATCTTTATGACCCACTTTACCAATCGCTCAAGTATCAAGCGTAGGGTTTCGTTTGCGGCTCCGTATCCCGGTACAATCCGCCCCGTCGATTTAGCCAAAACTTTTGGCAATACCCTCATCGTGCAAAAAGATGCCTTCTTGTGTGCGGCATTGGGTACAAGCATTTCGATTCACCTCAATCAGAAGTTCGGAGCAGGTTTATTCGGTGGCGAAGGCTTTATTTTACAGAAAATCCAAGGCGATGGCATGGCGTTTATCCATTCGGGCGGGGTGGTTATCGAAAGACAACTCAACAACGAAACCCTCAGAGTAGATACTGGCTGTGTGGTGGCATTTGAGCCAAATATTGATTTCAGTATTGAGCGTTCGGGAAGCCTAAAATCAATGGTTTTTGGCGGCGAAGGTATATTTTTGGCTACTCTTCGTGGTACAGGCAAAGTCTGGATTCAATCATTGCCAATATCTAAACTTATTCAGCGACTTTCGCCATACGGTGGCAATGCCAGCAAAGAGAGCGGCTCAATCTTGGGTGGTTTGAGCAATGTTTTTGAATAAGACATAATTGATTTCTTAAATACATGATAGGATACCTCACGGGGTATCCTATATTTGTTTTGGTATTGTGTAAAATTCATAAAAATTTGTAAAAATTTAAAAAAAGACTGATATTGAACAACAAACTTGAACCCTGAACATCTGAATTTATGAATTTTTTGTGTATTTGTACTTATTTTAAAGGTGTCGAATTTTTGAAATCCTGTAAAGCCGAAGGCAATACAGTTTATTTATTGACCAATAAAAAGCTCGAAGACAAACCTTGGCCGAGAGAATCTATTGACGAATTTTTCTTTCTTGATAATGTCGATAATACTTTTGAGACCTACCAAAAAATGATTACGGGGCTTTCGCATGTGATGCGAAGCAAGAAATTTGACCGTGTAGTAGCTCTCGACGATTTTGACGTCGAAAAAGCCGCTCTGGTTCGTGAGCATTTCCGGATTCCGGGTATGGGGCAAACTACCGCAAGGTATTACAGAGATAAATTGGCAATGCGGGTACAAGCCCAAGATGCGGGTATTAATGTGCCGCTATTTAGTCCGCTTTTTCATGATATTGATATTACCGAATACCTCCAAAGCACATCGCCTCCGTGGGTTATCAAGCCACGCTCCGAGGCGTCGGCGGCGGGTATCAAAAAAGTACATAGTTTTCAGGAGGCTTGGGACAAAATCCATAGCCTTGGCGATGAACGCCATCAGTTTTTGATTGAGCAATTCAAGCCCGGTGATGTCTATCACGTAGATGCTCTTTCGATGGGCGGAAAGGTGATATTTGCACGTAGTAGCCAGTACCTCAATACACCTTTCGAGGTGGCTCACGGGGGCGGAATCTTCCGTTCGGTTACTGTTGAGATGGATTCAAAAGATGATAAAGCACTCAAAAAAATGAATGCCGATGTCATGAAGGCGTTTGGGATGAAGTTTAGTGCATCGCACACTGAGGTCATTAAGTGCTACGAAGACGGTAAATTCTACTTTCTTGAGACCGCTTCACGAGTAGGAGGTGCACACCTTGCCGAAATGGTTGAGTTTTCATCGGGAGTTAATCTTTGGCGTGAATGGGCCAAAATCGAGAGTTTGGTAGCATCGGGTGGTAGCTACGAATTGCCCAAAGTTGAGGGCTACTATTCAGGAATCATCATTTCGCTTTCGTCGCACGAATATCCCGACCTTTCGCCATTCAATGACCCCGAAATCGTTTGGAGAATGACCGAACCTTATCACGTTGGATTAATTGTTCGTTCCGAAAAACGTGAAAGAGTAATGGAATTGATGGATAAATACGCCAATATGATTCGAGATTTGGGCTATCATGCCTCGGCTCCTGCCCCCGATAAACCCAATCATTGAGATATATTTGTAGCAACAGACAGAAAAACCAATGCCTGTCTGTTGCTATTCGTTTGCTCTTTTTCGGCGTTCGATAGCGTCTCTTACTCGGGCGGCACTCTCGTAGTCTTCTTTTTTGATTATCTTTTCGAGCAATTCTTCTAATTCTTCGAGGGTATATTCGGCATAAGAACCTTTTTTATCACGCCCCTTTTCGTCGATTTCGTAGCCCGAAGATTCAAGAACTTGGGTGCTTATAAAAATCGGGCAAGCAAACCGAACCGCCAAAGCAATAGCATCTGATGGCCGAGCGTCTATTTCGATTAGCTGGTTTTCGGTATTTTGCAGAATCACATTTGCATAAAAAATATCGTCTTGTAAGGTATGTATAAAAACCTCCTTGATTTTAGATTTGAGTTGTAATAGTACGGTTTTGAATAAATCGTGAGTGAGTGGTCGGGTAGGGTTGAGGCGTTCCATATAAATCGCAATGGCCTGAGCTTCTTGATTACCAATAATAATCGGAATCCGACGTTTCGATTTTGGTTCTTCTAAAATCAGAGCATAATACCCTTTTTTAGATTCACTTTCGGCCAGTGCAATGACAACTACCTCAATTTTGTTCATTCTGTTCTAAATTCTTTTTGATAAATTCAATCATTTTTCCAATATCATCGAATGGTGAAATCACCCACCCGTCGGTCGAGAGTCTATACAAATCTTTTTTTTCGACTTCAACCGAAAACGCCCCTTCGATATCGAAATACTTTCCGTTACGTTGCAGAATCCTAACTCCCATTTGTGTTAGGGCGTATTCTACAAAATCAGCTTCGTTGTATTCTTCCATTGCTAATTACTAAGATTTTTGTAAAAAATCAATACCCCCAGCCCGATACATAAGAGGCAAGAAATGAGGGTGAGTGAGTACGATAACCACTTTATTTTGAGAAACTTGGCCGAAAAAGGAATACTAAAAACCCCAGCGGCAATCATCATGCCTATAACCGAACCCAGCCCAAATACTAAGATATACAAGATACCGTTAAATTCGCCTTTGATTTGCCCCAAGACAGTCAGTAAAACTGCTCCACTACCTGCCAGACCATGCACAGCTCCGATTCCGTACGCCATTTTATGAGAGCCATCCGAGTTGTGCTGATGCTGTATTTCGGGATTTTTATAGAATTTATATAGCCTCGTCCCTCCTAAAAAAATAAGCATTAGCCCAACCGTAGCCTCAAAATATCTGAAGTCGTTTTCGTCTAAGACAAACCGCCCAATCATATATATAACTCCCACCAACAAAATAATAGAGGTATGCCCCATACCCCAAAAAATACCGTCTTTTATTGCTAAAATAGTGCTGTTACGTTTGGTTACGATACTGCTTACGGCTACGAGATGGTCGGCTTCAAAGGCATGTGCAAAGCCAATAGAACACGCTATGAGTAAGGTTTCGGTCATAATTACAAAAGGCTAATATGATTAGGTTAAGTATCCGTTTGCGAATAGTTTATGTTAATGGTTACAGATATTGAAATCTTTGGTAATCAATGTTTTATCATAACCGCCATTCCAATAATCCTGCACCACCAATTATATTTCATATTTAATGATTCGGTGATTGCCCGTGTCGGCCACAATTAATTGGTTTTGGTCAATACAAATCGAAAATGGCCAGTACAGCTGCTTGTCGGTTCCGTATCTTGTATTGGAGTTTTCGCTTCCGATATTAAAATTTCTGTGTCCAATTAGGTTACTCGCCAAAGCTGCATTTTGTGTGGGGAGTTCATCAAACCATAAGATTCGGCTATTTCCGGTATCGGCAATAAAAATGCCTTTGTCATAAAAAAAAGAATCGTAGGTCCAATTCATAGAGTTTTGTATCGGGAACAAATTGTATTGATTTTGACCACAAGCATCAAAATCAGGCTGCCCGATGATGGTATCTGCTTTTTGGTGAAAAGCGGTCTTCCAATCTTTCCAAATCAGATTTCTGTAAAACTGCGTATCGGCAATTGACATTTGCCCATTAGCATTGATTTTTACCGAGTATGGCCAAATCGGGTCGTTGTTTTCGTAATCTCTTTCGGTAAAGTTTGGCTTGCCAATCACCCCATCGGCAGTTGCAAAATTTTGAGTCGGGATTTGCCGATAATATAGCACCCGACGGTTGCCTGTATCGCAAATCCAGAGTTGCTGGCCATCCGAAAAAACGCCATAAGGCCAGTTAAGGCTTTGGGCATTCGGATTTGAACCAATTCCGTAAATATTGGGTTGATTATGCTCAAAATCGGCTTGGCCGACTACCACATCGGCTTTTTGACCGTTTTGAGTCGGAAACGAATGCCAAATTAAAACTCGGTGGTTCCAGGCATCGGCAATGATAAGTTTTTGTCCATCCGACCACAAACCCGATGGATATTGCAGCGAATTTGCCGATACTTCATTGCCAGCGTTGCGGCCAGTATCTTCTTTTTCGGATTGCCCCAAGACAACATCGGGGCTTTGAAACTCGGCTTCTGGGAAATGATTCCAAATAAAAACCCGATTCTGACCCGTATCAGCAACTAATAGTTTATTACCTACAAACCAAACCCCACGAGGAGCCAAAAAAGGGTTATTTTCGTCTCCTTTGAAAATAAAGTGGTTTTTTACCAAATTGGGCAATCCTTCGGCTGAAAGATGATAGGTAAATTCACCTTCTGGATTTGCCTTTGGGGCTTCGTTTATGCTGACGTTCAGTATCATTTTTAACAAATTCTCGGAAGTTGCTCTCCTACAAGCATATTTACGACTCTTTTGCCACCGATTTTACTTTTCAAAACCACTTGTTTCGGATGCTCGGCAACTACCTCTCCGATACATGCCGAATGCTCAAAATTGGGTATAGATTTGAGTTTTTTCAGTATATTATCGGCTACTTCGGCTGCTACAATGGCCATAAAAACCCCTTCGTTGGCTACATAGAGGGGGTCTAAACCGAGCAGTTCGCAGGCTCCTTCGACCTCTTCTAAAACCGGAATTTGACTTTGGATAATATCACAACCTAATTTAGCATCTCGTGCGATTTCGTTTAGCACTGTTGCAACGCCACCACGAGTAGGGTCTCTTAAAAGATGAATGTTATTGCCAAATTCGTCTAAAAGCTCCTTGATTACAAAGTTTAGATGCTGCGTATCGCTTTCGATAGATGTCTCAAACTCCAGTCCTTCACGTACAGACATAATGGCGATTCCGTGCGTGGCGATATGCCCCGAAATAATGATTTTATCGCCTGTTTTTACGTTTTTAATGTTGATATTGGCCTTTGGATGAATCACCCCGATACCCGATGTATTGATAAATATCTTATCGCCTTTTCCTCTCTCTACGACTTTGGTATCGCCCGTTACAATCTGTACACCTGCTTTTTCGGCAGTAAATTTGATTGCAACCAAAATCTCCCAAAACTCCTTCATCGTAAGCCCTTCTTCGATGATAAAGCTCAAAGAAAGATACTTCGGAATAGCCCCACACATCGAGAGGTCGTTTACTGTGCCATTGATTGCCAACTCCCCGATATTGCTATTAGGAAAGAAAATCGGAGAAATGACGTAGCTATCGGTCGAAAATGCCAATTGACCATCCAATCTGAAAATTGCTCCATCATGCTTTTGGTCTAATAGCGGATTCTTGAGTAAATCAAAAACCCCCGATTCCAATAATTTATTTGTCAGGATTCCGCCCGAGCCATGCCCCAAAGTAATGACCTCGAAGTCTAATTGGGGCATCGGACAAGACATTTGGGTAATGTTCATATTTTAGATTTAAACAGCTTCGACATTTGCATAATGAAAATAGGCCGCACATGCTCCCTCTGATGAGACCATCGGGGCTCCCAATGGTTTTTCGGGGGTGCAATTTTTGCCAAATTGGCTACATTCGTAAGGTTTCTTGATACCTTTCAATACCAAACCTGCGATACATTCGGCACACTCAGGGGCTTTGGCGATATTGATTGCAAATTTCTTATTGGCATCAAACTCTGTGAGTGTACTTTTTACCTCCCATCCACTCATCGGAATCGTGCCGATTCCCCGCCATTCACGGTCTTGTGTTTCAAAAACCTCATTGATTACCTTAATAGCTTCGGGATTCCCCTCGGGTTTTACTACTCGGCTATATTGGTTTTCGAGCTTTTTTTCGCCATTTTCGAGTTGTTTGACTACCATCAGAATCCCATGTAGTAAATCGACAGGCTCAAACCCCGTTACTACAATCGGAATCTGGTATTTCTCTACGATGGGTTGGTAATCCGAAATTCCCATTATTGTACAGACGTGTCCCGCAGCCAAAAAACCTTGGATTCGGGCGGTGTCGTCATTCATAACTGCCTCAATTGCTGGCGGAACGAGTACATGAGAAGCCAAAATCGAATAATTATTGAGGCCTAATCTTTTGGCGTGCAAAACCGAAAGTGCGTTGGCCGGAGCGGTGGTTTCAAAACCTACCGCAAAAAAGACGACTTGCTTATCGGGATTTTCTTGGGCGATTTTTACGGCTTCTAATGGCGAATAAAGAATCCTGACATCGGCACCGAAGGCTTTGGCTTCTAAAAGACTTTTTTCTGAACCCGGAACCCGAATCATGTCTCCGAATGTACACATAATCACGCCCTTGTTGAGTGCGAGATAAACCGCCTTATCAATCAAGTTGAGGGGCGTTACACAAACCGGACAACCGGGGCCGTGTACCATCGTGATTTTACTGGGCAGGATGTTCAGAATCCCGTTTTTGACGAGGCTGTGGGTCTGCCCACCACAAACCTCCATGATTGTCCAGTTCTGGGTTGTGATTTTATGAATCTCGTTGATGTATTGCTCAACTACTTCGGGGTTTCGGTATTCTGATATGAATTTCATGGTTTGATGCTTTAGAATCGTTGATTAGATAGGACAACTACCACCATCTCGGTCGATTTGTGAATGCTCGACCAGCTCGTCGAGTTCACCAATTTCTTTAAGATACGAAAACGATTTTTCGGCTTCTTCTTCATCTATTTTGCTGATTGCCACCCCCACATGCACAAGTACGTAGTCGCCCTCTTGGGCATCGGGGAGCATTTCGAGGCTGGCTTGTTTGGTGATACCACCAAAAACCACGTTTGCCATTCGTACCAATCCATTGTATTGGGTTTCGATAGATTTTATTTTACCCGGTATTGCCAAACACATAGTTGAATTCTTTGGTGATTAAAAATATTGTTTAAATGATTGAGGTTTATTTAATTCATTGAAAATCAAATAATTATTACACCCGATTAACAATTAATTTGTCCGTAAGCGATATTTTCGTCGTTGGGCGAAAGGTTTTTATGGAAATACAATTCGTATTTGGGTTGTAAAAAATGAATAATTAAATCAACTAAAAGGGCATTCTGAAAAGCCCCTCCGCTAAACGCCAATTTACTGAGTTGTAGCGATTGTGCCACTTCATCAATGATACTTATGAGCGTTATATGAAACTTAGCGGCTATTAATTGGGGGTTACCCACCGCTTTGATTTCTCTAAATATTTCTTGTATGGTTTCTTTTATAATGATTTGATTATCAATGAATTTAAAAGGATATTGAGCTTTGAGATGATAGTGGTTTTTATCAAAATATTTTTGAGCAAGTTGTTCGAGATAAACAGCGGCTTCGCCTTCGTAAGTTTGCTTATCTATCAATCTTAGCATGCTGGCAACTGCATCGAAAATCCTCCCCATCGAACTCGTTTGTGTGCTATTTTTCCCTAAAATCTTCTGAAATAACGTCCATTCGTTATCCGAAAACTTTTCTCTTAAAATCTCTTCTTTGCCGTCGATATTAGCAGCTAAACTCAAAGCCGAGATGCGTGGTTCTTTTGGCATTTTATCGCTAAGGATGGCATCAAAGTATTGGAAATGGATTCGTTTTGTTTCTTGATTTTGTTTGTAAAAAAACTCTCCTCCCCAAATATTTCCATCAGTTCCGTAGCCAGTACCATCCCAGATAATTCCTAAAGTACCATCAATTTCGACCTCATTATCGGCTAAAACTGCCGCAAAATGTGCCTGATGGTGCTGGATTTTGTAAATCGGGAGTTTTAGTTTCTCGGCTAATTGTACTCCTAACTCGGTTGAAAAATACCCTTGATGGGCATCAACATAAATTTTTTTTAAAGATTCCGAACATCGAAAAATACTTAAATAATAATCAAGTATTTTCTCGAAATTTTGCTGGGTTTCGTAGCTTTCCAAATCGCCGAGATACTGGCTTACGTAGAGTTGGTTTTGGGTTTTTAGGGCAAATGTACTCTTTAAAGAAGCCCCCAAAGCCAAAGAACCCGACTCAGTTTTTTGTGATTGGGGCAATGCCAACGCAAAGCCACGACTTCGGCGAATGATAATTTTTTGTTTGTATTTTTTAGTAAATTGAATGACCGAATCATCTTGCGGAATCACAATATCACGGTTATTTGTAACAATTAAATCGGCGATTAAAGAAAAATCCTGAATTGCTTTTTGGTTTTCGTAAATAATCGGATTCCCCGAAATATTGCCACTTGTAGCCACAATCGGCTTACCAAAACCACGACAAATGAGCCACAGTAAGGGCGAACTTGGTAACATTACGCCCAATTTATCAAGTTTAGGGTTTACGGCTTGGCAAACTACCGAGTCGGTTTTTTGTTGAAGCAATACAATCGGGGCAATGTCGCTCTCTAAAGCTACTTTTTCAATTTCGCTAAACTCAACATTTTCTGCTATTTCGGCAATGCTCGAAAACATCACGGCAAAGGGTTTGTTTGGGCGATGTTTTCGGGTTCTTAACTCCTCAACGGTTGCTTGATGAGTGGCATCGCAAATGAGCAAGTACCCGCCGATTCCTTTTACAGCTAAGATGCTACCATTGTTTAAAGCATTGATAATGAGATTGATGACCTCTGATTGATTATTTGATATTACTTTTTGACGAATATCATAAATCGTGATTTTGATTCCGCACTTTTGACACGAATTTGTCTGCGAATAAAACCTCCTATCGGTAGGGTTGTGGTATTCTTTTCGACATTCTTCGCACATCTCAAAACCCGCCATTGTGGTATTGGCACGGTCGTAGGGTAAATCTTGAATTATCGAATACCGTGGCCCGCAATTCGTACACGTAATAAACGGATACCCAAATCGCCGATTGGCTGGGTCGTTTAATTCGGCAATACAGTCTTGGCAAATGGCGTAGTCGGGTGTCAGAATTAATTTAGATTCGCCAGAGGTTTCGCTCTCTCGAATTTCAAATTTGTCAAAGAACTGGGTATCAATCTGTTGAATGCTTTTTTCTGAAATCTGAGCTTTTTTTGGGGCTTCTTGTACAAGTTCATCAAAAAACCGATTGGCTAAATCTGCTTGGGCTGCGAAGACGATTCGTACACCCTCTAAGCCATTGCTCACATAACCAGTAAGATTAAGCCGACGAGCAAGATTATACACAAATGGCCTAAAGCCTACCCCCTGCACGATTCCCGAAAATTTAATCTCGTATGTATTTTTTTCTTGCATTGGGTTTGGGGCAAGTATCAGTTTTCTACTACCTCAAGACCTTTTTTCTGCTCAACCTTTTTGAGAAGCCAATCACACCATTCGTCGAGTCCTTGACCATTGAGGCTCGAAATCGTGATTACCTCTAAATCGGGGTTTATGTCGCGGGCATCTTGCGTAACAGCCTCTACCGAGAATGGTAAATATTGTAAAATATCGGCTTTCGATACCAGCATCAGTTCGCTGGTTAGAAACATCCGAGGGTATTTTTTGGGTTTATCGTCGCCTTCGGTGCAGGCTATGAGCGTTACTCTAAAGTCTTCACCCAAATCGAAAGCTGCCGGACAAACCAAGTTTCCCACGTTTTCGATAAATAGGAGGTCGAGTCCGTCTAAATCCATGTATTCGAGGGCTTGCAAAACCATCTGGGCTTCGATATGGCACATACCGCCAGTTACAATTTGTAGGCTGTCAATGCCCGCTTCTCTGATTCGGATGGCATCTCTTTCGGTTTCGGGGTCACCGACCAAAACCGCCATTTTGATTTTATCTTTTAGGCGTTTGCCCGTTTCTTGCATGAGGGTGGTTTTACCACTTCCGGGCGAAGAGCAGACATTTATTACCAAAGTATCTTTAAGTTTTTCGCGGATGGCTTTTGCAACGAAGTCATTGGCTTTGAGCAAGTGTAAGGTCGTATTATCGCACTGTACAGAGCCTGTCGGCATTCGGTTAGATTTGGGTGTCATAGCTTAAATGAGTAAGTTTTTGCTCAATTTTCTAAAAATTCTACTTTACTAATCAAGAGTTCTTCGCCCTGCACTACGTTTCGGCTCGGCTTACCGCAACCGCATACAAAGCGATACTGCTGCACTTCGGTTGTTTTCTGACAATCATCGCAATAAATCAAGATGGGCAATACCTCGACCTCAAGCGATTTGTTGCGATATTGTGGCTCATCTTCGAGTACTGCGTCGAAAGCGTTTTGCATCAAAATTGGCTGAACATTTGAGAGCAAACCGGCTTTTAAGTAAATCTTGCCGATTCGGTCAAAATCCTCTTTAAATTCGTCTTCGAGTGTCCTGAAAATATTTCTAACCAACGAAATTTCGTGCATTTGGGGTGTTTGGTATTTATTAACAAAAGAAATCGAATGCTCTATTGAATCCAAGAAAAATTCGATTTTTAGAAAATATTTTCTAATGTCAAATTTGTCCCAAATGACTATCAGGCAAAGTGCATTTTTAATTCTGCAACCCTTTCTAAATGCCTTTCGGCATCGGCAATAAGGGAGGTATCTTGGGTTAGGTTTTTTATTTCATTTGCCAGATTCTGCATTTCTTTAAAGAGGGCTTTTTCTTCGGCTTCGTTTTGATGAGAAACAAACCATGCGGCTTCGAGAAAATTCATGATGGTAAGCACACGCTCGGTCGGAAACTCATCGGCTGTTCTGATGTCGAGCGATTGTCTGTAATAACTCAATGCTTTGGCGTAGTTGTCGGTTTTTATGGCTGGCGGATACTTTGTTAGGGCATTGCCGTAGCTATTGCAAATCATGGCGTACTCGTAGGGGTGAGTTTCGCGGGTAAAGAAATTCAGAGCCTGATTGAACGAACTCACCGATACGGCTGCCCAAAGGCTTTTTTTCTTGGCTTCATCCGGAATCTCGGAGTAAATCACGCCGAGGTGGTGCTGTATTTCAGAAAAAATCTCGGGGGAGTTCTCAAACGTAAAGACTTTCAATGCTTGTTGGTAGGCCTCCATTGCGGGTTTAAAAAACTGAGGGTTGCCATTTTGAGCCCAAGTATAAAGCAATACACCTTTGCGATACTGGGCGTTGGCCAGTAGTTCGGGTATTTCTTCGTTTCCTAAAATATTGATGGCACGACCGATGTACCCTAACGCCTCCGCAAAACTATTGCTCATGTTTGCCACTTGCGAAGCATCTATCAGCAATAAGGCAATCTGTACCTGATTTTGTTGCTTTTCGTAGTGTTCTAATACCTCCCACAGTGTATTTTTTAGTTTTGCAAGAAGCGATTCATCGTATGGGGCTGTTAGTCTTTTGAGCCAAATTCCGTAAAGAATGTTTTTCAATTCGATTTTGGATTCATCCGAAATAGCCTCTTCTAAGCATCGGTCGATGATGTCTTCGGCTTTGCCCAGCTCATCGGCATCGAGCATGAGTGAAGCAAAGTGTTTGCCCGTAAATGCAAAGTATTCGCCGTTTGGGGCGGCATCTACGGCTTTTTGGTAGTACGAATTGATGTGATAGATATTAAAAAATTGATTGCTTTGACCGTAATGAGCTAAAATCGCGATATTGTGCCAGTGTCGATAAATCTCAAACGGTGTTTGGATTGGCTCTTTGGTTGTATCAATATCTTGCAAAATACCGTGTTGCAGTCGGTTTATGGTATCAATATCAGATAAAAGAAATGCGTTTAGCTCAGCAAAATGATAGGCTTTTTCGAAATTGTTCAGAAAAAGATAGACTATCGCAAGCAAATTATTGGGTGTGAAATCGATGTAATTTGGCAGTAAGTAAGGTGGAATCTCAATCGACCATCGAATCGGGATTTTGATTTCGTTGGATTCTATAACCAGAAAATTCTTATGGCCGTTTATTTGTGATAACTCTCGAATCTCTACGACTTCATTCAGTCGGTATTCTCCATTTATGACATCTTGGGCGGTATTCACTTTATCAGTTGAAACAAATATCGTAAGCATCTTGGTTGGTTTTTAGGGTTCCACGGGCATCTTTTCTGATGCTTCTTTGAAAAATTTTGCCGTAATTTTCGGCCTTCTGCATAGACTCGTAATGGTCGATGTAGCTACAAAAAAAGCGGAGCGGGTGCTGGGTCCAGACATAGAGCATCCGCAAATGCCAGCGACCACTTCGAGGCTCAATAAAGTATCTAACCTCAGTATCGTGTAGCCAGCTTCCATTCTTCAAAACCGATAAATCTTTTGCGTTTCCTTTTCGGTTTTCGGTAAAATCGTATTTAAGGTCTGGCAAATACATTTCATAGCTTAATTTCAATAATACCAGTACTTTTTACCTCGAATTCGAGTTGCCGGTCGGTATCGTCAATGTCGTGGTCGAGTAGCAAATCTCTAATAAAAATGGTTTTATCGCCCTTTGGATTTTTAAGTTTGAGGGCTGTCCATGAGGTTTTGTGTAGTTTCTGGAAGAACGTTTTTGAGCGTGGTGCAATCAGCAAGTCTTTTCTTTCGGGATAATAAACGGTATTGACCTGCTCATCATTGCCAAAAAGCTGATTGACTAACTCACTCTCAAAAAGTAAATGTCCGGATTTTAACTGTAACATCCTGCGTTAGCTTGTAACCAATAAATCTTTAGAAATCAACTCAATGACCTTATCGCCAGCCGATTTGACGGTTTCGCTGAGCGTAACATCTAATCTGATATTACTCACCGAAATCAGATATACTTCGATGTTTTCGGGGTATTCGTCACGCAAAATCTTCTTGGCATAAGATAGGGCTTGGTCCCATTTAAGGCTATGTAAAAACACCATCGGGTCATCTTGAATCGCGGCGTTTATCTCGCTTGCGGGTAGCTTATAGAGTGTGCCATCTGGCTCGCCTGAATTAACAACCGCATCTACAATGATGATTCTATCATGGCCTTTGAGATTAAATAGTACCTCAAAAGCGGATGTCCCCATGTCGAAAATCGTGATTTGCTCATTGTCTTCGCCAACCTGTTTTTTTAATTCTTCAATCACATAGCACCCCACACCGTCGTCGCTTCGACACGGATTCCCAAACCCCATTATTGCTGTTTTATTCATACAATTTATAAAAAAATTTAAGGCAGAAAAGAATAAACATACAAGATAGTGAATCTGCCGACAAAATCTATCTCAGATTGTTTATCTTATTGTTTTGGCTTTTCTGCCTTTAGTAATAGAGGTGTTATTGATTATCAACCGATAACAATTCTAATTGCAAGATATAAATTAGTTT
>JALOLV010000309.1 GCA_025455785.1 Spirosomataceae bacterium
GAGATTCATATTCAGGATAATTCTGACGAACAAGTTTCTAATGAGTACATCAAATTCGACAAAGAAGCCAAACTCGACAACCGTTATTACAAAGATTTTAGGTATCGAATCTACAAATTATCGCAGCCTTTGCAGCCGCAAGACTCAGTAGAAATGAGTTTCAAGACTAATTTTGTTACCAATGGTTTCAAAACACGTGGCTCAAATACCGATGTTGTTAATAACGGAACATTCTTTAATAATTTCTATTTCCCGACTATTGGTTACAGCGAAAACTATGAGCTAAACTCCGATGATGACCGCAAAAAACAAGGTCTGAAACCCAAAGAAAGGATGTTGGAGCAAAACGATATTCGTGGTTTGAAACAAAACCTCTTGGGTGATGATGGCGACCAGATTCGTTTTGAGATGACGATGAGTACCGCCGCCGACCAAGTTGCGATTGCACCGGGGTATTTACAAAAAGAATGGGTAAAAGACGGACGAAAGTATTTCCAATACAAAATGGATGCCCCGATGTTCAATTTTTACTCGATGGTTTCGGCCAAATACGCTGTCAAAAAAGAAAATTACAAAGGTATTAGCTTAGAGATTTATTATCACCCTGAGCATACTTACAACCTCGACCGTATGATGAAAGGCATGAAAACGGCTCTGGATTATTACCAAGCCAATTTTAGTCCGTATCAATACCGTCAGGTCCGTATCATGGAGTTTCCGAGGTACTCTTCTTTTGCACAATCATTCGCCAACACTATTCCGTTTTCGGAGGGTATCGGATTTATCATGAATATCACCAAAGAAGACGATATCGACATGCCTTTCTACGTAACTTGCCACGAGGTGGCTCACCAATGGTGGGGGCATCAGGTGTCGGAGGCTAACGTAAAAGGAAACGCCATGTTGTCGGAATCGATGTCGCAATACAGTGCTTTGATGTGCATGAAAAAGACTAACTCACGTGAGTACATGAAGAAGTTTTTGAGTTATGAATTGAATAACTATCTCAGAGGACGCTCGACCGAAACTAAAAAAGAACAACCTTTAGAATTGGTCGAAAGACAAGGTTACATTCATTATAACAAAGGCTCGTTGGTATTTTATGCTTTGCAAGATTACCTTGGCGAAGAGGTAGTAAATACAGGAATCCGTAATTTTAGGGCAAAATGGAATAACGACGTAGTTGCCAAAACGGGGATTTATCCAATCTCAAAAAATCTGATTGATGAATTAAAAGCCGTTACACCAGATAGTATGAAATATCTCTACAAAGATTTGTTTGAGACAATCACACTATTCGATAACAAAGCCGATAAAGTAACCTATAAAGAGGTTTCTAAGGGTAATTTCAAAGTAAAAATTGATATTTCGGCTCAAAAATTACGGGCTGATAGCCTCGGTACTGAATCGAAAATAAAAATGAGTGATTGGGTTTGGGTGGGTGTCTATGGCGAAAAACAAAAAGACAAAGACCGTTTGATTTATTATCAACGTCATAAAATATCGAAAGATAAAACCACGATTGAGGTAAGTGTCAAAGAAAAACCGCTAAAAGCAGGTATCGACCCATTGAATATCTTGATTGACCGCCACCCAAATGATAACACAAAGAGTGTAGAGAAAGAGTGATGTAAATTCGTAGAATCTCGACAAATAATTGAGGCACATCTCAAAATGATGTGCCTCAATTTATCAAACCAGTAGTTTCTTGACAAAAGCTGCCCCCCTAATAATCCACACGTGGGCAAAGTGCATGAGTAATTTTATCTCTTATATTTTTCATAGAGACGCATAAAATCCTCTAAATCCATTTCCAAGTCTTCTCTAATAATCTTCCGTAAAGTTCCTTTTGGCAAATCTTCATTACCATGAATCGCAACAGTCGTGACTCTTCCATCTGGGTGTTTCATTCTATGGTGAGAACCATTGATTCGACTAACTACAAACCCGATAGATTCTAACAATTTTAGGAGTTCTTTACCTGTTAATACAATTTGTTTTGCCATAAAAGGCTATTTACTGGAACAAATAAAATATAAAATACCTCAAATTCTAAAAAATTGGATTTCTCAAAGTTAGTAAGTATAGCCTTTCAAGCAGCAATCTCAATTTCTCTAAAACCAATAAAACGATTTAATTCTCCAAATTGCTCTTTCTCTTCTTCTATACATATCTCTATAACTTCTCTGATATTGCTCATTGCTTCATCAATTGTTTTACCAAAAGAGTGGCAACTTTTAAATGAAGGGCAACTTACAATAAAAATACCATCTTCGTCTTGCTCAATTAGAATCGGTAAATGATACGTCTTACTTTCTTGCATAATTATAAAGTTTTTACAAATATATTGTTTTTTCAATTCTTGCAATAAATCACAGTAAGTTTCAGGCTTTACATATTTGTTTTAGCCTCTACAATAGAACAATTAACCAAATTTTTAACTTAATTTGCAAAACATTCACCTCGAACACCGTGTTTTGAAACCAAAATTAATATTGATTTAACAATGGCACGAGCAAGTTTAGAAATCATTGACGCACTTCGCCGAACAGCTAAAAAATTAGAGGAAGGTTCGGTTTATATGTGGGGACACATGGGTAGTTGCAATTGTGGCAACTTAGCCCAAGAAATCACTAAATTATCGAAAGGTCAAATCCACGCCTATGCAATGCAAGGTCGTGGCGATTGGAACGAACAACTCAACGATTACTGCGAAACCAGCCAAATGCCAATAGACTTGGTAATCCATGAATTGTTAACTTCGGGTTTTAGTATCGAAGATTTGAAGAATCTCGAAAAGCTATCCGACCATAAAATTTTGAGCCGTTTGCCACTCGAAAAACGTTATCTGAAACACAATGTACGTGCCGATGTAATCGTTTATGTTAGAGAATGGGCAAATATGCTTGAAGACGAATTGCTCAGCAGTATAAAATTGCCTGAGTTCGAGTTAGAAACAGAAACCGAATATGCGTAAAACAATTCTTTTAGCTGCGTTGATAGTTGGCGGCTTGACCGCTTGGGGGCAAGAAGTACCCGAAAAAGATAAGAAAGAAGAGAAAGAGAGTCCGATATTTTTTGAAAAACCTAAGCCCGAATGGCAGCAAAAATTGCGTTATGGTGGTAACTTTTGGTTGCAATTTTGGGGTTCTTTATACATTGATGCTTCGCCAATGGTTGGCTATGAAATTACCGATAAAGGTACAGTAGCTGGGGTCGGAATGGCAGCGATTTATCAAGGCTCACTCGGACGGTCGAATCTTGGAGTAAATACTTTTTCGTATGGTCCTCGTTTTTTTGTTCGCCAGCAAGTTTATCGCTCAATTTTTGCTCATGCCGAGTATGAATTAATCAACGCTCGCTCAGAGTATATGCTTTCAGAAGCACTCAATACAAGTTTTAACCAAGTGCGTAAATGGGAAGGTGCACCTTATGTGGGTGTAGGTTTTTATCAAGGAAGGGGCAATCGCCGAGGTAGTTTTATTATGCTGATGTATAACCTAACTTTTCCAGATAGAGGCTATATCAGTCCATTACAATTTGGAGGGCAAAATTCGCCATTTGTACTTAGATTAGGCTTCTTTTGATAGAATTATTAATCAAAATCATATTTTAAAACCCCGAAGTTCAAATTCGGGGTTTTGCTTTTTAATTGAGTGTTTTAACGCTGACAGGGTTTAAAACCCTGTCAGCGTTGTACATCAAATTTTTCAAGAATAAGTAAATTCATAAAGAACCAAATTTCGTAACTTTGGGCATTACAAAATCTTCTTGCTCATAGAATCTTTTTAAAAAAATACATGGAATCAACAGAAAACAAAACTATCCCTTTGAATGACCTCCACGCAAAACTCGGAGGCAAAATGATACCTTTTGGTGGTTTTATTATGCCAGTTCGCTACACTTCTGACCTCGACGAGCATCATTGTGTACGCAATGGCGTTGGCGTTTTTGATGTATCGCATATGGGCGAGTTCGTATTGAAAGGACCAAAAGCCCTCGAACTCATTCAAAAAGTATCGGCCAATGACGCTTCTCAATTATTCGACGGACGGGTTCAATACAGTTATTTACCCAACGAAACGGGTGGGGTTGTAGATGATTTGTTGGTGTATAGAATGCAAGAAGATTGGTATTATTTGGTAGTGAATGCCTCTAATATCGAAAAAGATTGGAACTGGATAGTGAGCCATAATAC
>JALOLV010000033.1 GCA_025455785.1 Spirosomataceae bacterium
CCGCTTACAATCGAATCTGGATTTTTGAAATATGATAATGCCAAATCTTGGGATTTAACCTTGATTAATGCTTAAAATTCTTCAATTCTGATAGCAAAGAATCGTTTTCTTCTCTTGTGCCAATAGTTATTCTTAGACAATCTTCGCACAAAATCACGCTCGAACGGTCTCTTACAATCACTTTATTTTCTAAAAGATAATTGAAAATCACTTTGGCTTTGTCAAATCTGACCAACAACGAGTTTGAGTCTGACGGAAAAATACGTTTTGTGATTGGTAATTCTGCTAATTTTTGGGTCAAATAATTACGTTCTTGCAGGATTTGTGCAACGTATTCATTCTTTTTAGCTTCGTTTCCTAATGCTTCCAAAAGTAACTTTTGAGTTACGGCATTTAGGTTATACGGATACTTAATTTTGCTTAGAATCTTGATGATTTCTTCTGAAGCAAAAGCCATCCCCAAACGCAATGCCGCCATTCCCCATGCTTTCGAAAATGTTTGGAGTACGACTAAATTTGGGTACTTATCAAGCAAACTATTAAACGATTCGGATTCAGCAAAGTCAATGTAGGCTTCATCAACCACGACGATTCCATCAAAATTTTCGATGATTTCGATAATGTCGTTTTTATCCAATAAATTTCCGCTTGGATTATTTGGCGAACAAACCCAAACTAATTTTGTATCTTTATTTATAGCCCCCAAAACGGCTTTTTTATCAATCTGAAAATCGGATGTAAGCGGTACAGGTATTACATTTATATTCGCAATATCAGCACAAACCTTATACATCCCGTAGGTTGGAGGCATAATCAATATGTTGTCTTTTTGTGGCTCGCAGGTAGCCCGAATCAACAAATCAATCGGTTCGTCGGAGCCATTTCCTAAGAAAATTTGGGTCGGACGTAAACCTTTTATTGGTGCTAACTTTTCTTTCACAGCCCACTGATACGGGTCAGGGTAGCGATTATATTCGCCTTCGATAACCGAGCCATAAGGATTCTCATTGGCATCTAAAAATACCCCTTCTTTGCCAGTGTATTCATCTCTTGCCGATGAGTAGGGCGTAAGCGTAAGAATGTGTGGACGGATTACTTTATGTAGTTCAAAATTATTTGCCATTGATATTTTATTATAAATGAGATGATTCAATTTGTACGATATTGTCGCATAAATTGGTGGGCAACAAAACGGATGAATTGAGTAGTTTTTTAATAAATCTTACTTCGGAGCCATTCTTATCGCACCGTCCAATCGTATCACTTCGCCGTTTAGCATTGGGTTTTCGATAATGCTTTGGGCTAATTGAGCGTATTCTTCGGGTTTTCCTAATCTTGACGGAAACGGCACCTGCTGACCCAATGAAATTTGGGCATCTTCGGGCAATGATGCCATCAATGGGGTCTTAAAAATCCCCGGAGCGATAGTCATTACTCTAATTCCATTTCTTGATAAATCACGAGCGATTGGCAAAGTCATTCCGACAATTCCACCTTTGGATGCCGAATATGCCGCTTGACCGATTTGCCCATCATAAGCTGCAACCGAAGCTGTATTGATGATAACGCCACGTTCACCTTCTTCGTTTGGTTCGTTTTTTGCCATTTCCCAAGCAGCCAAACGAATCATATTGAAAGACCCAACCAGATTGACATTGATGATTTTCTGAAAATGCGATAGTGAATGAGGTCCTTCTTTGCCGATGGTTCGAGCAGGTGGAGCGACCCCGGCACAATTTACTAAAATGTGAAGTTTGCCATAACGAGAAATTGCTAAATTGACTGCCTTTTGGGCATCTTTTTCGGATGAAACATCACATTTTGAGAATTTTACTCGGCGACCCAGTTCGGCAACAAGTGCCTTCCCTTTATCCTCATTGAGGTCGGCAATGACTACATTTGTACCATTTTTGACCAATCTGCGTACCACTGCTTCGCCTAAGCCCGAAGCCCCACCGGTAACCAAAGCAGTAAGATTCTTTATGACCATTATTCAGAAGATTTAATTACTTTTGTCTTTTAGAAATTCATAGATTGGATTTAAAATATCAATTACGATATTCTTCATCAATTTCGTACAAAGTTATGCTAACCAAAGAAAATATTGCCGAAAAATTTAAAATTTTACAAGATAATATCTGCCAAGCAATAGAAAATACTGACGGAAAAGGAAAGTTTATAGAAGACCTCTGGGAGCATCATGGCGGCGGCGGGGGCAGAACCCGACTGATTCAGAAAGGGAATGTTTTAGAAAAAGGTGGTGTGAATTTCTCGGCTGTTCAAGGAGAAACCTCTGAGGCTTTGATGAAACAACTTAAATTGACTGAGAAAGCAGATTACTTTGCCACAGGAGTTTCGATAGTGATGCACCCAAACAGCCCGATGGTTCCGATTATTCACATGAATGTCCGTTATTTTGAGATGTCGAATGGGATTTGGTGGTTTGGTGGTGGTATTGACCTTACACCGCATTATGTAGTTGAGGATGACGCTCGTTGGTTTCATCAGCAATTAAAAGAAGTATGTGATAGGTCGAACCCTGAATATTATTCCAAATTTAAAACGTGGGCCGATAATTATTTTTTTATTCCACATCGCAACGAAACCCGAGGAATCGGGGGGATTTTCTTCGATTATCTCAAAAATGACCCTAATCAAGCTGGTACAACCAAAGAAGAATTATTTAATTTTACGTATGCAGTTGGCAATACCTTTGTTCCAACTTACACGCATTTGATGCAAAAAAATAAAGATTTGCCTTTTGGTGAAACCGAAAAAAAATGGCAGATGCTTCGTCGTGGACGATACGTGGAGTTTAATTTGGTTTGGGATAGAGGAACAAAATTCGGACTCGAAACCAATGGCCGAACCGAATCAATTTTGATGAGTCTGCCGCCTATCGCTCATTGGGAATACGATTTTAGACCAGAAACTGATAGCAACGAAGCCAAAACTTTGGGTTTATTGCAGAAAGGTATTAATTGGATTGATTAATTTGCAAATAGATTCAACCCTACAATATTTATGAATTTACAAGGAGACGCCAAGAAAAAAATGACCTATGATGCCATCGTTATTGGCTCGGGTATAAGCGGTGGGTTTGCTGCTAAAGAACTAACCGAGAAAGGCTTAAAAACTTTGGTTTTGGAGCGTGGACGTAACGTAGAACACGTAACCGATTATCCGACTGCGATGAAAAATCCTTGGGATTTTGACCACCGTTTACGTGATACTGCTGCTGATATTGCCCAAAATCCCGTAGTAAATCGTTGCTATGCTTACAGCGAAGCCACTCATCATTTTTTTGTAAAAGACACTGAGCATCCTTATATCCAAGAAAAACCTTTTGATTGGATAAGAGGCTACCAAGTTGGCGGAAAATCACTGCTTTGGGCAAGACAAACACAGCGTTGGAGTAAGTACGAGTTTGAAGCACCCGCTCGCGATGGATTTGCCGTAGAATGGCCGATTACATACGATGATTTGGCACCGTGGTACAGTCATGTTGAGCGTTTTGCCGGTATTGCTGGCAACAAAGACGGAATTGAACATCTACCCGACGGCGAGTTTCTTGACCCTTGGGAGTTGAATTGTGTAGAAAAGCATATACAGTCGCGAATTAAAGCAAATTACAATAATAATCGTCATGTGATTATTGGCCGATGTGCCCATTTGACAAAACCTAATAAAATTCATGCCGAACAAGGTCGTGGACAATGCCAAGCTCGACATCTATGCGAAAGAGGTTGCCCATTTGGAGGATATTTCAGTTCGGTTTCATCCACAATTCCATGGGCGATGAAAACTGGTAATCTGACGCTTCGCCCACATTCGGTTGTTCATTCAATTATCTACGACGAAAAAGCTGGTAAAGCTACGGGTGTAAAAGTAATAGATGCTGAAACCAAAGAAGAATTAGAGTTTTTTGCCAAGATAATTTTTGTCAATGCGGCTTGTTTAAATACTAATTTAGTTTTACTCAATTCTACTTCGAGCCGTTTTCCGAATGGTTTGGGCAATGATAATGGTTTGCTTGGTAAGTACATTGCTTTTCATCAGTATCGAGGGCAGGGCGGGGCCGCTTTTGAAGGTTTTGAGGATAAATATGTTTATGGTCGTCGGCCAACTTCGGCTTTTATGCCATCGTTTCGTAATGTTTTCAAACAAGATGATGTTGATTTTCAGCGTGGATACATGGTGGCGTTTTCGGCGTCGAGAGCAGGATGGAGTCGTGCAACTCCTTACGATGATTTTGGAGCCGAGATGAAAGAAAAACTCACACATCCCGGTCAGTGGGGGATATACATCCAGATGCAAGGCGAGACAATCCCGAAAGAATCAAACCATGTGCGATTGAGCAATGACAAAAAAGATGCGTGGGGGATTCCGCAGCTAATTACATCGGTTGATTATGACGAAAACGACCACAAAATGATGCGAGATTTTCATCAGCAAGCAACCGAAATGCTCGAAAAAGCAGGTTGTACCAATATCCGAATGTTCGACAGCAAACAGGCTCCGGGTTTAGACATTCATGAGATGGGAGGCGTAAGAATGGGTAAAGACCCCAAAACGTCATTGCTCAACAAAAATAACCAATTACATCATTGCAAAAATGTTTTTGTAACAGATGGGGCTTGTATGACATCGGTCGGAAACCAAAATCCTTCGCTTACATTTATGGCACTCACCGCAAGAGCCGCAAATTTTGCGATTAAAGAATCAAAGAAAAAGAATTTATAAAAGATAAAGTACATGAAAATTGGTGTTATAGGTTTGGGTGATATGGGAAAGATGTTTGCCAAAATCTGGGCAAATAATCCTTCTTTTGAGGTTTATGGATGCGACAAACCCGAGAATTACCAGCAATTAGTTGATGAATTGGCTGATTCGAGAATCGAAATTTTGCAGGATGGAATCGCCATTTCTCGAATCTGTGATTTTATACTGTATTCGGTCGAAGCCGAAAATATAGCAAAAGTGGTGGCTCAATGTGGGCCATCGACTAAATATGGTGCGATTGTGGCTGGACAAACCTCAGTAAAAACTCCCGAAATCAAGGCTTTTCAGGATTATTTACCCAAAGATACTCAAATCGTAACTTGTCATGCCCTCTACGGCCCAGCTGTAAACCCTGTGGGTCAAACACTCGTATTGATAAATCATCGGGCTTCAAATAGTGCCTATCAAATCACCAAGGATATTTTTTCGGAGATTGGTTCAAACATCCACGAATTAGAAGATTATCATGCCCACGACAAAATGATGGCTGATATTCAGGCAGTTACGCACGTTGGGTTTGAAAGCATCGGCACGGCCTGTATGCACCGTAAGGTCTATCCGTGGGAGAGTGCCGTGCATCCGAGTGGGCTGGATAATGTTAAGTTTTTGATAACACTCCGAATTTATAGCTATAAATTTCACGTTTATTCGGGATTGGCTTTGCAAAATCCTTATGCCAAAAAAGACGTGAGAAAGTATGCTCAAATCGAGAGCGAATTGTTTGAAATGATGATTATGGAAGACGAAAAACGATTCCGTAAGCGAATCTATGCCGCCCGAGACCACGTTTTTAAAGACCATAGCGAGATTTTGATGCTCGACGACAAGATTATGAACGAATACAGCCTCAGCCAAGATAAAGGACACAAGCCAAATTCGCATTTGAGTCTTTTGGCGATGGTCGAGACTTGGCATAAACTGGGGACGAATCCGTACAAAAATCTGATGTGCCAAACGCCACCATTTAGACTTAGAGTAGGAATGGCAGAGTATTTATTTATGAATGAAGATTTACTCGAAGAGAGTATCGAAGCGGCATTATTCGATAAAAGTATCCGAGGCGAAGATTTGGCTTTTCATACCGCCGTCCACGAGTGGGCAAATATTGTAGAGCTTGGCGATAAAGAAAGTTATAGACAACATTTTGAAGCAACCAAAACTTTTCTGGCAAACAGACTCGACGAGGGCCGTCAGAAAAGCTCACTTTTGATTGAAAAACTCCAAAAGCAAGCGATATAATATAAAAATAATCCAATTTTCATTTTTTTTTGAAAATTAGGTATTAAATTTACAAAACATTAATAATCAAGGTATTTAATGAGTCAAACAGACTTATCAAAGTATAACAATGAGTGGTTTAGACCCGGCAATAAATTATTAATTGTTACTTGGTTTATCATCGGACGTCTTACAATAAATACTTATTTGCCGATTCCGTTGTTAATCAAGCGGTCTGTTTTAAGACTCTTTGGTTCTAAATTAGGAAAAAACGTAGTCATTAAACCCAAAGTAAATATCAAATATCCGTGGTTTTTAGAAATAGATGATAATACTTGGATAGGCGAAGAAGTCTGGATTGATAATTTGACTGATGTAAAAATTGGGAAAAATGCCTGTATTTCGCAAGGAGCAATGTTATTAACCGGAAATCACAACTACAAAAAATCCAGTTTTGACCTAATTGTTGGAAAAATAATTCTCGAAGATGGTGTTTGGGTAGGAGCGAAGTCGGTTGTATGCCCGGGAGTTACTTGCCAATCTCATTCGGTATTGAGTGTTAATTCGGTAGCCACCCAAAATTTAGAGGCTTTTTCGATTTATCAAGGAAACCCAGCAATAAAAATTAGAGTTCGCGAAATGAAATAATTTACCATTAAATAAATAAAATGTTAAATTATTTTTAGTGTTTTAGTGGTCATTGATAAAATAGTATTAATTTGTATTGACAAAACCTTACACTTCTAAGTATATAAAAGCCAATGTTTAAAACATTTGAAGCACTGATACCAGACCAAAATTTACAAATATTTATTTCAGCCAGTGTTGCTATTGCTATTGTACTTCGTTCGATTCCAATAATAATTAATATTTGTAATTTGAAGAGTTTGATGGCGAACCCCGTAAAGAGGAGTTCACATTCTAATCCGACTCCTACTTTTGGAGGCGTTGCGATTTTTGCCGGCACACTCATAGGTTATATGATTTGGAATTTTGGGGATGAAGGTGTGGTAATACACAAACTTTGGGCTGGTACTATTATTCTTTTCTTTCTCGGAATCAAAGATGACTTGTACGCTTTGTCTCCTACCAAAAAATTAATCTCACAAGTAATAGCCTCATCATTAGTGGTTATAGGAAGCGACCTGAGAATATCCGATTTTTTTGGTATATTTGGTATTGGAGAAATTCCTTACCTTTTGAGTGTAGTATTTACAATCTTTATGTTTGTTGCATTGATTAATGCCTTCAACTTGATTGATGGTATTGACGGTTTGGCGGGTGGAATTGGTATGATTGCAACTGGCGGATTTGGTCTTTGGTTTTTACTGAACGAACATTGGTCTTTGGCATGTATTGGTCTTTGTTTATCGGCTTCGTTGGCGGGTTTTCTAAGATACAATTTTTCGCAGAATAATAAAATTTTCATGGGTGATACTGGCTCATTGATAGTAGGTTACATCACAACGATTTTAGCAGTAAAATTTGTCCACCTAAATACAACCTATGCTTTTGCCCCCCACACATCATTTGTGAGTGCCCCAATTATTGCGGTTGTGATGTTAATTGTACCAATCTTTGATACGCTTCGTGTTTTTTCAATCCGTATTTTGAGAGGAAAATCTCCATTCAAAGCCGATAGAATACATTTACACCATTTGATGATTGATAACGGCATGTCGCATTTTTGGGCTTCGTTCACCCTTTCGGCAAGCACGGTTTTCTTGACAGTTATTACCTATGCAGGTCGCCTTTATTTCACAAATACCCAACTTTGCTTCTTTATTATCTTTTTATTTATCGCTTATGTGGTTTTGGGAAATCTACTCGAAGTTCGTCGTTTAGAGTTAGTTAAAGCAAATGCAAGGGCCGAGCAGACACCACCAAGTGGGTTTTCGCTTGAGAAAAGTATTAATCCAAATTGATTATAATAATTTGAAGATATTTAAAAAGCGTCGTGAATAGCGACGCTTTTTTAGTTTATAATCTGCACAAAGATAACTACCAGCCCACACTCGTATTATCGGCCCGTGGGTCTGATGCCCCTTCGAGTTTACCATTAGGATGAACCATGATACAGTCCATTCGTCCGAGAGTTCCTTTTTGTTGTTCGATATTATAGCTTCTCGATTGCAGGGCTTTTATTGTTTTTTCTGAGAATGCGTTAGTTTCAAAAACAGTTTTGTCGGGTAGCCACTGATGATGAAATTTGAGAGCATTCACGGCCTGTTGCATGGTCATTCCGTGGTCAATCACATTGAGGATTGTTTGATAAACCGACGTAATAATCGTTGAGCCACCCGGTGTGCCTACAACTAAAAATAACTTTCCGTCTTTCTCAACAATTGTTGGGGTCATTGATGATAACATACGTTTTTGGGGTTGAATCTCATTGGCTTTGTTTCCTATCAATCCAAACATATTCGGAACACCCGCTTTGATACTGAAATCATCCATTTCATTATTCATCAAAAAACCTGCTCCATCAACCACAACTTTTGAACCATAAGCACCATTGAGGGTAGTTGTAATCGAAACGGCGTTACCCTCAGAATCAACCACTGAATAATGCGTTGTTTCGTTTGATTCATACCCCGGAACCGTCCCTCCAGCAACTGCTTTACTATCGGTTGCCTTCGCAAAATTGAAATCCGACCAGCGTTTTGAGAGATAATCTTTATTCGTTAATTCTTTTATCGGTACTTTTACAAAATCTATGTCGCCCAACCATTTAGCACGGTCGGCGTAAACCCTTCTTTCTGCTTCAATCATCACTTGTACGGTCGAGTCAGAATTCCACCCCCATTTTCGTAATGGATACGGCTCCACAAATTTCATCAATTGTATCAAAGCCACACCACCGCTGCTTGTGGGCGGCATTGTGATAATTTTATGACCTCGGTAAGTATCAATGAGTGGTTCTCTCCAAGCAGATTTATACAGTTTAAGGTCTTCATAACTAATGATTCCTTTGCCTTGTTGCATTTCGGCAACCAGCTGGTCGGCAACAGTTCCCTCATAAAAACCCGCTCGGCCTTTTTGTTGTATGAGTCTGAGGGTTTTTCCTAAATCAGATTGGATGAGTGTATCTCCCTTAGCCCATATTTTGCCATCTTTTCTAATAAAATAGGGGGTGTTTTCGCCATTGACTTGCAGCAATGTCTTTTTTAGGCCGTTGAGGCCAAATGCTTCTCTTTCGGTCAAAATTACGCCTTTTTCGGCCAGTTCGATTGACGGTTGCATGACTTTTTCCCAAGATAATTTCCCGAACTTTTTGTGGAGTTCTACCATACCATCCACCGACCCCGGTACACCACTTGCCAAATGCCCAAGAAGGCTTAATCCTTGTATTACATTGCCTTGAGCATCAAGGTACATATCTCGGTGAGCTTTCAAAGGGGCTTTTTCTCTAAAATCAAGTGTATAAGCATTGCCTTTTTTATCTCGGATGACTGCAAAACCGCCACCTCCGAGGTTTCCGGCAAAAGGAAAAGCCACAGCGAGTGCAAAGTGAGTTGCCACAGCGGCATCGACGGCGTTTCCACCCGATTTCATGATTTCGACCCCTATTTTTGAAGCATCAGGATGAGCCGAGGCTACCATACCATTGTCAGAGAATACGCCTTTTTTATCCGAAAAAAAAGGTTTTGAGTTGGGGTCTTCGACAAATAAAGAAAAAAGACCATCGGATTGTTTTACGGTTGTTTTCTGGGAAGTTTTGCAACCAAAGATTAGAATTGACGTAAGAACTAAAATAAAAATTTTTCTCATTAGATTCTGAGGTTTGTTGATGTTTTACCCTATATCATTGAAATACGCCGTTAATTTAATCAAATCTTGCAGAAGTTGTAGATAGTTTTCAATTTTGAGTGTTATATCCTTCAGATTTTTAATTTAGCATATTGCTTTAAACATAAATTATGAGAAAGTTTATATTCTTGACCTTTGAGAGTTTTAGATTTGCCGGACAGGCCCTCCGAGCGAATGTCCTCCGAACCGTGCTATCTCTATTGGGGGTTACGGTTGGGATTTTTTCGATTGTTGGGGTTCAGATGATGGTTGATTCACTCGAAAACAATATCAAAGGCAGTTTAAACTCTATTGGTGATAAAGTGATTTATGTTCAGAAGTGGCCGTGGTTTTTTGGCGGAGGGGATTATCCATGGTGGCGTTATTTCATGCGTCCCGAGCCAAAATATACCGAGTATAAATTTTTGAAAGAAAATCTCGAACACGCCAAAGCCATTGTTATAATGGATTTTGAAAGTAATATTTCTTGTAAGAATGGAAGTAATAGTATTAACGCCCTTTGTCAGGGAATCACCTATGAATTTAATGAAATCACCGAGGTTCCGATTGCCAATGGTCGCTATTTTATTCCAAATGAAGTCGAAGCGGCTCGTAATGTAGCCGTAATTGGCTCGACAATTGCCGAATCGTTATTTCCGGATATCGACCCAATCGGTAAGACTTTCAAGATGAAAGGGCTTAACTTTGTGGTTATTGGGGTACAAGAGAAGAAAGGAAAACAAATTGCTGATTTTGGAGGAAATCCCGACGAAAAGGTAATTATACCATTTTTGACCCATAAATCACTCTTTGCTTCGGGGCAACAAACAGGTGATATTGCGATAAAAGGCTACGAAACCGACGAAGGTCTGCTCGAACTCGAAAGCGAAATAACCGGAATCATGCGAACCAAACGAGGACTCCGACCCTCACAAGAAGAAAATTTTGCTATCAATCGCCCCGAAGCCGCCGCAAAAGCACTTTCTGGATTATTTGATAGTCTTGGTAAAATGGGCTTCATTATTGGTATTTTTGCTCTTTTGATTGGTGGATTCGGAATTGCCAATATCATGTTTGTATCGGTCAAGGAACGAACCAATATCATTGGTATTCAGAAATCGCTCGGGGCTAAAAATTACTTTATATTATTCCAGTTCTTGTTTGAAGCTGTTTTTTTATGCCTTTTTGGTGGTCTTTTTGGTATGGGAGTAGTTTACTTGCTTTCTAATGTTTCGCTCGGGAGTTTAGATTTAGTCTTGACAACTAAGAATATTTTTTACGGATTATTTTGGTCAACTTTTATTGGAGTCTTAGCTGGTATTATCCCCGCAGGAATGGCCGCCAAACTCGACCCTGTTATCGCGATTCGTAGTAAATAGAGATTTCATATGAAGTCTCTACGTCAAAAACTTGCCGTGGTGCTTAGGCTAAAACCTTTGTAGGCGGGTACGATTCGACAGATACCGCCTACACACAGAAGCCCCTCTCGTTGGTTTCCGTAGCTTAATGAGAGCCTACCTTTTTTGTGGCTAAAAGCCGTCCCGATATTTGCGTAATGTCTGCTTTGTCCATAATTCCATTCATCCGATAAAAAGAGAAAATATTTAGGGGCAATACTGTATTCAACGAGCCCGTAAGCCCAATTTCCTTTGTCTTGTTTGGTTGCCAAATGCTGGATTTCAAACCTCATCGACCTTTTGTTGTTAAATTTATAAGTACCATCAAAAGCTAAAGTGTAGCTTTTTACCATTTCAGGAAAACCACCCAAAATTTGCCCTTTGTTGAAATTCATCCATATAAAAAGTATATTACTTTTAAAACTTTTGTTCCATTTTCTTTCGAGTTCGATATTAAAATCTTGATAGTAAATTTCACCAAAGTCCAGAGCTTTGGTTTTATATTGATTCTCCGACAAAAAGACTTTATTTAATCCATTCAGATTGGCCAAGTTGAGAGTAAGTACAGAATTTTTATCAATAGAATACACAAACTCAACCTGTCCACCGATTTCGCCCAGCACTTGCGACGCATACGGATAAAGGGTTAGCAATCGGTGGGTGTGTTGTTTGGTTGTGGCCGGAATATAATTGATGAGTGCATTATTTAGGCTTTCGGTTCGCTGGCTTCTAAAATCCATATTATCAATTCGTTTTAATTGAAGATTTACCGAAAGTTTTTCAAAATCTAAATTGCTTGAAATAAAAACTCCCGAGCCGTTATTGATGACGTATCTATTGATGGGCGAAGCATCACTCGACTTAAAGACGTATTCAAGGTTAATTCCAAATCTATTTTGTTGGTAATTGAGTCTTCCGGCAAGCCCCATAACGCTGGGATTGATTGTCTTGAGGATTCCGTCGTAGGATTCTTTTTTTAGTAAATAACTGAGGCCTATCACCAAAAAATCGGCTTGGGTAGCCGTCAAATGGCTAATATTTAATTGATTGTCGATTCCGAGAAGCCAGCCCGCAGCGTGTTTAAATCCGAGCCGTTGTTTTCCACCCAGAATTTTGAATTGATAATTTTGCGATGGATTCACTTTTAGGTTGATACCATCGGTAGAGGTGTCCATTCCCAGAAAACGCTGTTCCTGACTCCTAAAAAGAAGTCCATTGCCAAATTGTTCATAAAAATTACCAACCGTAAAATCAATACTTTTCTTTCGATAGTTCAGAAACCTATTGGCTAAACCGTAGCCATTTAGGTTTTGCGGATAAGCCAACAGTGGCGGGAAGTACCCCTCAAACCTTGCTCCGGCCGAGAATCCTTTTTTTTGGTAAAATAAATTTGCGTAGGTGTTTAATCCATACTTTTTTTCTAAACTTTGGTAGATAAATGATTTATCATCGAAGTATTTTTGATAATCTATCTGAATACTACCCGATAATGTACCTTTGCTACTGTCGGTACTGGTAGGTGCTTGAGCAAATGTTTTTGGAGGATTATTAAAAAAAATAAAAACTAAGCCAAAAAATGAGAAATAGTATATATATTTTGAAAGTAAATTCAAAGGCAATTGATTATTTGGAATTAACTCCTGAATAGCAACTTTTTGTTCAAATTTGTGTTTGATTTGTCCAAGAAATATTTGTATTTTTCCCTTTATTGCTATCTTTTTCATTGTTACCTTCGCATTCTAAAATAACTTCGACTTAGTAATGAGTAATAAGAAAACCCTCAAAGAAGAAGCCCTTCATTATCACGCCAAAGGAAGACCCGGAAAGATTGAGGTCATTCCATCAAAAGAAACTGCGACCCAACGAGACCTGACCCTCGCTTATTCTCCGGGTGTAGCAGAACCTTGTATGGAGATTCATGCAAACGTAGAAAATGTTTACAAATATACTGCCAAAGGTAACCTCGTTGCTGTAATTAGTAATGGTACAGCGGTTTTGGGTTTGGGCGATATTGGCCCAGAAGCAGGTAAGCCAGTCATGGAAGGCAAAGGCTTACTTTTTAAGATTTATGCCGATATTGATGTTTTTGATATTGAGCTAAATACCAAAGATGTCGATGAGTTTGTACGGACGGTCAAAATCATGGAGCCGACTTTTGGCGGTGTAAACCTCGAAGATATTTCGGCCCCCGAGTGTTTTGAGATTGAAGAAAGACTCAAAAACGAACTCAATATACCGGTGATGCACGACGACCAACACGGTACTGCCATCATCAGTGCGGCGGCTTTGCTCAATGCCCTCGAATTAGTCGAAAAAGATATAACCAATGTCAAAATCGTCGTGAATGGGGCGGGGGCTTCGGCCATTTCGTGCACGAAGCTGTATTGTTCGCTCGGTGCTAAAAAAGAAAACATCTTTATGTTTGATAGCAAGGGGCTGATTCATCCAAGCCGTACGAATCTTGACGGTAAAAAAATTGAGTTTGCCAATGGTACAGCCCCAGCCGAAACCACACTGGCCGATGCACTCGTTGGGGCGGATGTTTTTGTGGGATTATCAAAAGGGAATATCCTTAATCAAGAACACGTAAAATCAATGGCGAAGGATTGTATTGTGTTTGCGATGGCAAATCCGACCCCAGAGATAGCCTACGAAGAAGCAATGGCGGCACGCCAAGACATCATTTTTGCAACCGGACGTAGCGATTATCCGAATCAAGTAAACAATGTACTCGGTTTTCCGTACATTTTTAGAGGAGCTTTGGATGTTCGTTCTAAGGTTATCAACGAAGAAATGAAACTCGCTGCGGTGCGTGCTTTGGCAGATTTAGCTAAAAAACCAGTACCCGATATTGTGAATATGGCGTATAATCTTACAAATCTGACCTTCGGAAGAGATTATATAATACCAAAACCTGTTGACCCACGTTTATTGACTACCGTTGCACCTGCGGTGGCAAAAGCAGCGATTGATTCGGGCGTTGCCAAAAATCCAATCAGCGATTGGGATGCCTACGAAATCCAGCTATCACGCCGTTTGGGCTTAGATAATACGCTTACCAAGGTTATCATCAACAAAGCCAAACAAAATAAGAAAAGAGTGGTTTTTGCCGATGCCGAAAATCTGGCGGTTTTGAAAGCGGCTCAAGAAGTTATCGAAGAGGGAATCGCAATCCCGATTCTTTTGGGGAATGTCCACCGTATCAAACAGTTACTGCACGATAACCACATTGATTTGGGGCATGTAGAGATTGTAGATTCTCGCTCAACTGCCGAAGAAGCCCGTTTGCAGAAGTTTGGCGATATTTTCTTTGAAAAACGCAAACGCAAAGGCTACACGAAGTCGGAGGCCACACAAATAATGCGAAATCGTAATTATTTTGGAGCAATGATGGTCGAGACAGGCGATGCCGACGCCATGATTGGTGGCTTGACCCGTAATTATCCCGATACGATTCGCCCTGCCCTGCAGATTATCGGACAGCAAGAAGGAGTCAAGAAAGTGTCGGGTATGTATATTTTGATGAGTAAATTTGGTCCACTTTTCTTGGCCGATACAACCGTCAATTTTAACCCAACCGTCGAAGAAATCGTTGAGATTACCGAATTAGCCGCCAAAGAAGTGGAGAAGTTCAATATCAAACCTCGTATTGCATTGCTGACGTATTCAAACTTTGGCTCGGCCGAAGGCGAGGATGCCAAAAAAATGCGTAAAGCGGTTGAAATCCTGAAAGCCAAACACCCAACCATGATTGTGGACGGCGAAATGCAGGCTCACTTGCCGTTTGATGTGGAATTGATGCGTGAAAACCATCCTTTTTCAGAACTGGCCGAAAGTGGAGCAAATACGTTGATTTTCCCGAATCT
>JALOLV010000310.1 GCA_025455785.1 Spirosomataceae bacterium
AACCGCCATGTTTGGGTACAAATGGCTCAAATAATACAGATGATTGAATGTATTTACAGCACCTTCGTCTTTTGGATAAGGCTTACCAGCCCAAATAAACTGGATTGGATATTTGCTATTTTTCATTAATCGGTCAAAACCCTCTTTGTCTCTCGTGAGCAAATCGGGGCGTTTGTAAGCCGCAAAACGTCTTGCCCAAACAATGGTAAATACTTCGGGGTCGAAGATTTTTCCGACTTGGTCGGCAACGGTCTTGAAGAGCGTGGCTTTCAGTTCGGTTTTACGAGAAGCTATCTTCTTCAAATCTCCTTTTTGGCGAGCCTTATCTATCTCGGCATCGGCCCAATATAGTTTGTTTTGGGCGTTGGTTACGTGCGTAATCTCACAGATTCCGTCGTAGCCTCCCCACATTTTTCGAGAAACTTCGCCGTGTAATTTAGAAACTGCATTTGCTTTATGAGCCAAACGCAAAGCCACCAACGAGTGATTGAAAACGTTATCGTGAATACCCGAAATCTCACGAACTTCTTTGAGTGGTACACCCGCAAAGAAACTTAAACCATTGAGTTGATTAATATCGTGTTTTTCGTTACCAGCTTCTTCGGGCGTGTGCGTCGTAAAAACCAAGCGTTTTTTTACTTCAGATACCTTTTTATGCTTTTTGTAAAGATAAAACGCCGCCGAAAGAGCGTGAGCTTCGTTGAGATGATATACCTCGGGGTCGTAATTGATAGTTTCTAAAAACTTTGCTCCGCCCACACCCAAAAGAATACATTGAGCGATTTTTTTATTGACATCATCGTCGTATAGTCGGTACGAAATCGAGCGAGTAGCGGTGTCGTTGCCGTCGGTATCGGTCGTTAGAAAAAACATCGGGACAGTCCCGAAAACCTGCGGAGCCAGATAATATGCCGCTACCCAAACTGGTTTTTGACCAATTTCAACCTGAAAGCGTACACCTGTATCTTGGATAAAGTTGTACATTTTTTCTCTAAACTGCGGAGCCATGCTGTTGTCGCTATTACGCATTTGGTCGTAGTAGCCATATTTCCACAAGATTCCGATTCCGATAAGATTTTGTTTGAGTTGATAGGCACTTCTCATGTGCGAACCCGCCAAAAAACCCAGACCACCCGAATATGTTTTGAGGGCTTGGTCAATGGCAAATTCCATCGAAAAATACGCAACAGATTTTTTGAACTTTGGAGTAAAGGCATAAGGATGAGCAAATTGCTCGGGCAATTGGTTTTTCTTCATTTGTTATATCATAGGTTTTAAAGTTGTGTAAAGGTAAAGAATCTGTAAGAATAATTGAGTATTTTTGGTTGTCATATTCATAACTTTTCAATTTACTCATGAAAAAACTCCTCATATTAATCACGCTCGTTGGTAACCAGACTTTTGCCCAAAAACTCGAAAAAATCTGGGAAACAGATACAACCATTGCCACGCCAGAGTCAGTTTTGTATGATAAAAAACAAAATTGCCTTTTCGTCTCGTGCATCAACGGAACTTCGGTAGCCGAAAACCAAAATAGTTTTGTTGCTAAAATCGGTTTAGATGGTAAGATTCAGACACTGATTTTTACGGGTGGGCTGAATGCCATAAAGGGTATGGGGCTTATTGATGATAAACTCTATGTAGCTGGTTTTTTTGCGATTACTGAAATTGATTCAAAAACAGGTAAAATTTTGGGTAAATATGATGTACCAGAGGCAAAAATGCTCAATGATATTACGGTTGATGAAAAAACAAAGACGGTTTATGTAACCGATATGCGTTCAAACCGAATCTGGAAGTTAAAAGATAGTAAACTCGAAAAAGTACTGGACGGCAATCCTTTGATAAATCCTAATGGGCTGTTCTACGAAAACAACTCATTATTAATCGGTAATGGTGATGGGGTTTTGTATCGTCTAAATCTCAAAGAGAAGCAACTCAGCAAAGTTGCCGAAGGGATGGCTCGTGAGGGTAGGGGTATTGATGGTATCGAAGCCGACGGAAAAAGTGGCTATTTTGTAACCGAGTGGCTCGGTAAACTCTGGAGTGTTGCGGCAAATGGTAATAAAACGTTATTGGTGGATAGTATGGCCGAAAAAATAAATACGGCAGATATAGAATACATCCCCTCAAAAAAGTTATTGCTTGTACCTACTTTTTTTAAAAATAAGGTGATGGCATATCGAGTAATTTTTTAGGATTGAGAAAAACAAAAAATCCCGAATCTGCATAAGATTCGGGATTTTCTTATCAGAATTTGGGGTACTACACCTTAATTTCTACATCAACACCACTTGGTAATTCCAATTTCATCAAAGCATCTACTGTCTTTGGACTCGCTTGGAAGATGTCAATCAAACGCTTGTAAGTACACAACTGGAACTGCTCGCGTGATTTCTTGTTTACGTGTGGTGAACGCAAAACGGTAAAAATTTCTTTGCGTGTTGGCAATGGAATAGGACCACTCACAACTGCACCTGTTGATTTAACCGCCTTGACGATTCTCTCAGCCGATTTGTCCACCAAGTTGTGGTCAAATGACTTCAATTTGATTCTGATTTTTTGTGACATTTGGTTCGTTAATTTATGCTCATCGAAAGAACCATTCGCTCCGATGTGCGTGATTTTCAAAATTGAGGTGCAAAAATACTGACTTATCCACAAAAATCCAATCAATCTGTTAATTTTTATAAGCTCCGAAACCTAATCGGGCAAAGTTTAGTACATTTGTACTAAATGAAAGACACCAAATCTAAAATACTCGAAACATCGCTGAGGTTGTTTAATGAGCGTGGCTACGAAAGCATTACCGTGCGAGACATCGCCAAACAAATGGGCATCAGCCACGGAAACCTATGCTATCATTTTGCTAATACCGATGTCATCGTCGAGCATTTATACGATAGACTCCTGACCGAGATAGACGAGCAGCTACTCGCTCCGTCGTTTTTGCAGCAGGTAAATTTAGAATCGCTTTACAGAATGATAAAGCACATTTTTGAGAAGCTCTACAAGTATAAGTTTCTGATGCAAGATTTTGTGAGCATTGTGCGTAAAAACCAAGTTTTAAAGCAAAAACACCGAGATTTGGTAAGTAGGCGACGTACTTTTTTTGAGATGGGACTCGAAATCTGCCGCTACGAAGGGCTGCTCCGAGACGAACTCATCAAGACTCATTTTCAATTTTATTTCGACCAAATGTTTATCATCAGCGATTATTGGTTGGCCAGTGCCGAGGTGCTGTACGAGGGTGCCGAAGAATCTAAACTCGATTATTATACCAAATTGGCGTTTTGTACGCTTGTGCCGTATTTGTCTGAGAAAGGTTTGGCGGAGTATAGGAAATTAAGTTTTTTTTAAATAAATTTTAAGAATTTATTAAGTTTTATAATAATGTATTTTGACAATCGTTAATGTGAGAAAATAGGAGATAAAAAGATGAAATCCATAAAGAATATTAAAAGCATTGTTGTGTTGATTTTGATTTCGCAAGTGGCTCACGCTCAGCTGTTTTCGTGGTTTAGTGGCGATGATAAAAATAAAAAACGTGAAATGTTGATGGCCAATCGGGCGATTCAGATTGAGATGACGGCCGCCATGAATAACATGTATAATTTTAATTTTGATGCTGCCGAACGTGATTTCAAATGGCTGACGATTAAATATCCCGACCACCCGATTGGTTACTTTTTGCTGGGGTTGAACGAATGGTGGAAGATTGTTCCTGATACGAAAGTCACAAAATACGATGACGCTTGCGAAGCCTACATGGACAAAGCCATCGACCTCGCCGAAGAAATTTATGACGACGACGAGAGCAACAAAGAAGCCGCTTTTTTTATGGCGGCAGCTTATGCCTTCAAAGGGCGTTTGCACACCGAGCGTGAGCGTTGGGTAAAAGCGGCTTATGTGGGTAAGCAAGCCATGAAATACCTCGAAAAAAGCCGTGGTTTTGGCGATTTTAGTCCGGAGCTTTACATGGGCGATGGGCTGTACAATTATTATTCAAAATGGATTCCTGAGAACTACCCTTCGCTGAAACCACTGCTTGTGTTTTTTAGAAAAGGTAATAAAAACGAGGGCATGAAGCAATTAGAGTATGTTTCGCTCAATGCTTTTTATACTCGTATGGAATCTCGCTATTTTTTGGTGCAGATTTACAGCATGGAACGCCAAGACCAG
>JALOLV010000311.1 GCA_025455785.1 Spirosomataceae bacterium
ACCCAATGCTGGTCAAGAGATTGCGGCAGAGGTATTGAAATTGGTTTAAACTGATTGAGGCATGAAGATATTTTTTTCTGAAAACCAAGTAGATTACAACACCTACACTTTCAATTACGCAATTTATTGCTACAAAGAATCGCAGCAAGAATTGCCCGAGATTTACGAAAAAGGCTTTTTGCCATACACGAATAATCTGACGATTGAAGGTGATATTTTTTACTTGGCAAGGAGCCTAAGAGTCGATTTGGCCAGATTTGAGGATACCTCCGAAAACCGTAGGGTAAATCGCTTGGTAGAGCCTCTCAATATAAATCTGGAGGTGATTCCGAAGGCTGAATTTGACTTAGAAAATCCAATTTTTAAAGAGTTTTGTGCCAATTATATCAACGAACGCATCGGCGACGATAACATGAGCCACGAGCGTTGGGATTACATCCTTTCTCGTGAATTGGGGACGCACATCCTGCAATTTACAGCCGAAGGCAAAGTAATGGGGTATATTTTGGCGGCAATCGAAGGTGGGGTTTTTCACTACTGGTTTGCGTTTTTTGATACCGAATATATGCGTAGCCACTCGCTTGGTAAATGGATGATGTGGCGGGCTATTAGATGGGCCAAAGACAATAATTTACAATACGTTTACCTCGGAACGGTCTATAAGCCGAAGGCGATGTATAAAGTCAGAGACCACAAAGGTTTGGCTTTTTTTGATGGATACCGATGGAACGAAGACATGAAACGCCTAAAAGAATTGTGTGAAACAGACGACCAACCCAAAGAAATCGACCATTTTAAGTCGCTTAATGACCAAAATGTGTTCTTGAAGAGCTTATGAGTAATCTAAAAAAATATCTTTTTATTGGTTTGGGGTTAATCGTCCTCGGGTTGATAATTGCTTTCTCGACCGAGACTTTTTCGTCTAAACTTTGCCGTGATATTGTTGTAAATATCAAAAATGGCAACGAAGAATTCTTTGTTAATCAAGAAGACGTTAAGGCATTGGCCACGGCACAAGGAACCGACATCCTAAAAGGTAAATATTTTGACCAAATTGATTTAAGACAAATCGAGAAGCGAGTTTTACGCAATAAACAAATTAAAAGTTGTCAAGTTTACCGAGATTTGCAAGGAAATCTCAATGTCGATGTCGAGCAACATTTGCCAATCGCCCGCATCATGCGAGTTGATGGCCATCAAATGTATGTAGATGCCGATGGCACTTTTTTTCCGCTTTCGGAGCGTTACACGGCGAGGGTTTTGTTGCTTTCGGGCAATTATTTCAGCCAAGTAAACTCGCTCAAAGGCGAAAAAGGCAAAGATTTATTGAATTTTATTAAAAAAATTAACGAAGATAAATTCTGGAAAGCCCAATTTACGCAGTTTAGTATTGAGGCCGACCAAGACATTAGTATAGTACCATTATTAGGAAAACACATCATTGAGTTTGGTAAACCCGAAGAAACCGACAAAAAACTCAGTAAGCTGATGGTGTTCTATAAACAAATATTACCTGTAAAAGGCTGGGATTCGTTCAGTAGAGTGAGCGTAAAATTTGCAAATCAGGTAGTTTGTGAGTAATTTCAAACTGTGATTCTCGAAGTATAAAAAAAGTAAGATGAATAACGATAAGCCATACATTGTCGGGCTCGATATTGGTAGCACGAAAATCTGTGCAATTGCAGCACAACAAAACAATCTAAACCAGCTTGATATTAAGGGTTTGATTGAGGAGAAAATCGGCGAAGGGGCTGTGCAGAACAGTTCTATTGCTAATATTGAGCAAGCTACCAAGGCAATTGATAAGGTATTAGAAGCCCTTTCGAGTCGAGTTCCTGCAGATGTCATGGTGGTCAATGTCAATATTTCGGGCGATGCCATCAAGGGGCGTCGAGAGTTGGCAACTACAACTGGTCTCAATGGCGAAAGTATGCAGATTACCGACCTCACCAATATGGCTCGTGATGTTCAGCGTACATACCTTTCTAAAAATACCGACCAATTAATAATACACAGCCTTCCGCAAGAATTTACGATAGACGGCATCACAACAATCGAAAACCCGATTGGTAGAGTAGGTGTGCAATTTGCCGCAGATTTTTATCTGATTACCATAAAATCGGCAATTTATAAATTACTCAAAAATACAATTACCAATATCAAAGGTAAGGAGATTGAAAAAGACAATTATGGCAATGTCCCAAATCTTGATATTAACAGTGTGATATTTTCGCCGTTGGCCGATTCGTTGGCGGTTATTGATGACAACGACCGACGCTCGGGTATTGCCGTAGTTAATATCGGTGGCGACACAACCGAGGTCGCAATCTACCACCGCAAAGGATTAAAGCACATTGCAGTTTTGCCTTATGGCGGTCGTAGTATAACCGAAGACCTCGAACAAGGCTTGCATATTTATCCGGAGTCGGCCGAGAAGCTCAAGTATGTTTCGGGATTGGCTCCATCAAAAGAGATTAATCCAAACGAAATCATCACGATTCGCCTCGACGACGGGAGAGTTCAGCGAATATCAGCAAAAAATGCCGCAATTATCATCGAAGAACGCCTCAAAGAGATTGCCGCAATGGTGGTTGCCGAAATCACTCGTGCGGGTTACAGCGGTATGCTCAATGGCGGTATTATCCTGACGGGCGGTACTGCAAAAATGCCATTGACTGAGGCGATATTTAAGCATGTTTGTAGAGATTTTCACGTGAGAATCGGTAACCCGAATCGTTATGTAACAACAAACGGAGGATTGAGTATAACACATCCTAAATATGCAACCGTTGTCGGTTTGGCTTTGGCAGCATTTAAAAGACTTGATGAGCGTGTACCAGCATCAATTTTAGAATTGGTGGTCGATGATTACCGTTCGCAGGTACACCAAACCCCGCAGCAACCACAGCCCGAACGCAAAACCGAAAGAACTTCTCCGCAACCAGAAAAAAACGAAAATGGCGGCGGTTTCTTTGGCAGAATGATGGGAATCTTGAATAAATCTATCCCTGCCGATGACCATATTAACTATACTGAGAAATAGCAAAAATTAGTCAGACATTAGTCATACGTTTGTCAATCAATTGATTTACTACTGAATGGCAACCGAATGACAATACCTATGAAGTACCGAATAAATCAATATATTTACTTGTTACCCTTTTCAAACAACGTGCTTAATCTATTAAAATCTTTGAGCGATGACTAAAACTATTGGACAAATGCTTTACAAACATGAATACGAGATAAACCTCGAAAATGACTTTAAGAATAAAATAAAAGTCATTGGTGTTGGTGGAGGTGGCGGAAATGCCGTGCGATACATGGAAAAAATTGGGGTTCATGGCGTAGATTTCATGATTTGTAATACCGATAACCAAGCCTTAGCCTTAGCATCAAATAATATTAAGAAATTGCAGATTGGTAAAGAAGCTACTCAGGGTCTGGGTGCAGGAATGGACGTAGAGATGGGTCGTCAAGCTGCCGAAGAGAGCGAAGAAGCCATCAAGGCGATGCTCCAGCCTCCAACCGTCATGGTGTTTATCACGGCTGGTATGGGTGGTGGTACGGGTACGGGTGCTGCTCCGGTTATTGCCAAAATCGCCAAGAGTTTGGGGCATTTGGTAGTAGCTGTTGTGACTGACCCGTTTAGTTTTGAAGGGAAAGATAAATTGCCAGCCGCCAAAGCGGGTATCGAGAAGCTAAAAGAGCATTCGGATACCATCATGGTTATCAAAAACGACCGCTTGGCGAGTATGTACAAAGATATGCCAATCTCAAAGGCGTTTGCAATGGCCGATGACGTTTTGGCAAATGCCGTAAAAAGCGTTGCCGAATTGATTACCCGCCCCGGAATCATCAATCTTGACTTTGCGGATGTCAAAAAAGTGTTATTGAAAGCAGGTGTAGCGATGATTGGGTCTTCGGAAGGAGACGGGAAAGACCGTGCAAAAGTAGCGATTCAAGAAGCATTGAAGTCGCCATTGTTAGAAAGTAACGATGTTCGTGGAGCCCAAAGGGTGTTGGTTTCGATTGCGTACAGCGACGAAAAACCCGAATACGAGATTCAGATGTCAGACCAAAACACCGTTACAACGTTTGTCGAGGAGCAAATCGTCGATGAAGCAAGGCTCTTCAAATACGGTTTTGCGATTGACAGGTCTTTAGGCAGTAAA
>JALOLV010000034.1 GCA_025455785.1 Spirosomataceae bacterium
TACTCACAGTTGTAAATGAACTACTAACTGATGGTGCCGAACAATCTGTTTTTACTCTCCAATTATAGGTTGTTCCAGCTAATAATCCAGTCAAATTTGTAGATGTATTCGTCAATGCACTCGTTGCTGTCCAGGTTGTGGTTCCGCTTCGTTGGTATTCGACCACGTAATTTACTGCACCCGAAGCGGCTAACCACGAAACAGTTGCAGAGGTCGAAGCTACATTACTACTCGATAGCCCAGTAGGGGCAGTACCAGTAGGAGCAAGGCACATGGCATTTTGTACCTTATTTCTGATGAGATTTCCGGGGACAGTTCCAAAACCGTTCGAAAAATTAATGCCTGTGCTTGTCAAGTGACAATAACTCATGATTGTTCCACCATTGATTGGGGCAGGGCCTGTACTACAAGTGCCTTCGGGTGTATAGCAATTATCAAGCGGACCAACAGAGCCATCAGGGCGAGTCCAGCCGCACCATTGGGTATGATTTGAGCCGATATTGTGCCCTAATTCGTGAGCGACAACCTCAACCGTCCACGAATACGTCGGTACTGCTGCGTATGTCGTTGAGATAGCACTCACACCATGAGCAAAGGGTTTGGTACAAAGAACATCTACATAAGCAATACCGCCACCGAGGCTACGAGTTGTCAGAAAATGAGCTAAATTACCATTGAAATTCGACCCAATGTTGGTATCAAAAGCAGTTAATATACTACTGGTAGATGTAAGCGATGCGTACGGGTCGGGGCTTGTCCAGACTTTTATTTCAGAGATTTTAATATCGATATTTTCGTTGGCGTAAAGAGTTGCCACCTGACTGAAGAATGAATTGACATAATTAACGACATTGGTGGTATTCGACCCAAAATCTTGGTACATTTTGTAATCACACTCAAAATATACTGTAACAACCTTGCAGCCAACGCCCGTTGTTGCTGCCGAAACTGACTCTCTCAGACCTTTGATTGTGATTGGTTTAGACTGGCTACCACAAGCAAAAGCCGTTGGGGCTTTTAGGTCTTTTTCGTTGTAAGCCACGTGTTTATCCGAATTGTCCTTGAGCTTGCCGAGCATTATTTTGCTACCAGCATAAGAGATAAATCCGCTGAGTTCGTCATTGATAATACTCAAAGACACCAACGAGTTATCATCACCCCTCACAATTCCACGGTAATGAACCCCTTCTTTATAGCTGAGTTTGTCTGTAGGATTATTCCCTTTTGTACTAACCTTAAAAGATGGCGTAGTGATACTGACTTGGGCGAGTTCGAGATAGATAAAAGCCCCATTTCCCATAGGTAGCGGTAGAGTAAGGGTCGGCCGAGGATTATCGGCAAGGCGTTTTGTGATTTTTTTATCAACCGATAAATTAAGCCCTTTCTCAATAGCATTGCTATTTTGGGAGTCGATTTCTGAAGACACAAAAACCTTTTCTTCAGAGTAATTTTGGTTCTTTTTTGAGTCATTGACCCATTTAGAAACTTCCCTTTGTGCAAAAACATTACCTTGTAACAATAGACCAAAAAGCACGGCTATCGTACAATACTTGCCAAACAAGTAGATTTTTTTCATTTACGATTCAAATAAGTATAGATTCTAAATAATTCAGTACCAAATAGTGATTTTAGGAACACTCGTAACTTGAATTTGTAATAAAAGTGGAATTTCTTTTTACTCGAAGGAATAGTTTGATTCTGAAAACTGGGCAAAAAATATGCCATCCGATAAATAATGTATTTTCGGTTGAATTTGTAGGAAAGTTAAATTTTTTACGAAATTTTACGTGGATTTACATCTACTTTAGTAAACCATCAAAAAAAATGCCATTAGGCTGATAATCACTGCATTAAATTAAAATTGCTGTTTGTGCGGTATTAAATTGCCAAGAATTTGGATTCATCATACTTTATCAATACATTTAGGAATGAATTTTGCAACTAAATCTCCTAAGACAGATAGTAATCCGTGATTAACCATTAAATAAAATTTGTATTAAATATTTTTAGTTTTGTATTTGTCCTACTACTTTTATACTCGAAAACAAAGCGATAATAACTTTTAAAGTAATATAACTATGAAAAAAATCATTTACTCAGTCGGGATTTGCCTTGTAGCCACGCAGATTCATGCACAAGTTGTAAACAGAACTGACTTCTACATTGGCGAAGGTGCCGTTGTGAGTTTTGGTCAGGATGTTATCAACGAAGGCAAAATCACAAACAACGGAAAGATTCACTTGCAAGCAAACATCAATAACAATGGTGCGATTGCTTCAAAAGGCGAAGTTGTTTTTGATGGTATCAACAAGCAAACAATCCGTGGCGAAAAAGAAATGGCTCTTGCTAATGTTAAATTAGAGAACGATGTTCGTCTCGAAACTTCTTTAAGAGTAACTGAGCAAATGAATTTCCGTCGTGGTGTTGTAGAATCTACAAACCAAGCCCCAATCGTTTTCGAGAACGGAGCAAAACACAGTGGCGGTTCTGATTATTCACACGTAAGAGGTGTAATCAAAAAAGAAGGAGGCTCGGCGTTTGAGTTCCCACTTGGTGATGGTACAAACTACCGCTCATTCATGACAGACGATGCAGACAATCAAACTTTGATTGCTGAGTACGTTGCAAAAAGCCCATTGAATGTATCGGGTGTTGTTCAAGAAAACGTAGTAGCTATCAACGAAACAGAATATTGGTCACTCCGCTCAGATGCTTTGGCTTCGGCAAGAGTATCAATCTCAAACTCTTCTGACCTTTCAGAAATCGCTTTCTTGAAAAGAGGAACTTGGGAAGTAAAAGAAGATGCTAAAATCGCTGCTTCAAACAACGGTACATTGTTTACATTGGCTCGTAGCCGCAACGAAAAACCAGCTATCGGTGTATGGCCTAACCCAACTGAAGGTGAGTTTAACTTGAAGTTGACCGGTTTGAAATCGGATGAAATGGTAACTGTAAACGTAACAGACCAAGCAGGTGTTGTAGTTTTGAAGAAAGAAGGTCGTGTTGCTGACCTCCGCAGAGCTTACGAGGTTCCAAGCACATTGGCTGCTAAAGAACTAAACATCATCGTAACTCGTGGCGATAACGAAAAACCATTGTATCAAAAATTATTCTTGAATAAGTAATTCGTCAGAACATAAGGATATACAGAAGCCCATCCGCCAAAGGCGAGATGGGCTTTTTTGTTGGGTAGATTTTGGACAATTGCATTATTCTTAAATTAAATTGCAATAAATACATAAATAATAAATATTTTTGGATTAAACATTTCAGAAAGCTCCTCAATCGACTTTTTGAATAATCAAACCCTAAAATCAAATTAAGATTTATTTTATGCAAACCTCTACATTTATTGGAGAATTAATGGGTACGCTCGTACTTATATTGCTGGGCAATGGCGTTGTAGCGAATGTTTTACTCAAAGGCTCAAAAGGCGAAAACGGTGGCTGGATTGTAATTACAACAGGATGGGCTTTTGCCGTTATGAGCGGAATCTTTGTATCGCAAAAGTTTGGAAGCTCGGCCGCACATCTAAATCCTGCGGTTACGGTAGCGATGGCCGTAAAATCGGGTGATTGGAGCAACGCTGGCTCGTTTATATTGGCTCAGATGATAGGAGCGATTTTGGGTGCAACGCTCGTCTGGATAACTTACTTACCACATTGGCAAATCACAGCCGACGAGGGCACCAAGGCGGCGGCCTTTTTTACGGCTCCGGCGGTACGTAGCCCAGTTTCAAACTTAATTACCGAAGCCATCGGAACAATGGTTTTGATTATAGCGTCTTCGACATTCTATTCTGAACCGACTTCGGGTTTAGGACCAGTTTTGGTTGGTTTTTTGGTTTGGTCGATTGGCCTTTCGTTAGGCGGCCCGACTGGCTATGCCATTAATCCAGCCCGTGATTTAGGCCCTCGTTTGGCTCATACGATTTTACCGATTTCGGGCAAAGGTGGTAGCGATTGGTCGTATTCGTGGATACCCGTGGCAGGGCCGATAATCGGAGCCACTTTGGCGGGTTTGCTTTTGAATCATTTCGGAATTTAAAAATTAACTTACAGATAGATAAATTAAAAACTAATACTTTTCTATAGGATAAGGTTTACAAACCTTATCCTATAATGTTTCTTTTAGGGAGTTTTCAAGAGGATTTTGACTTTTGAGAACTCCCTAATTTTTTAATTAATCTGTATGTAAAACCTCAGTTTGAGTAATATATTCCTCAATTTGTCTAACAAATCCACATTTATCATTTCAAAAACGCCCATTTTCAAGTTGGTATAAGAGTTTTATGCTATCAGGCAGGTTCGCTAAATTTTATAAAACTTTAAAATCAAGAATATTATGGAAAATGTAGAAAGCCCTCGCAAAAGAATTATTGTTGGTGTATTGGCCGGCTCGCTTGCTTTGACCTCTGTTTTTGGATTCTATAATCTAAATCGCTCAAATAATTTATCCGAAGAAAATGTTAAGGTAAATAAGAAAACAGATTCGCTGGCTGTATTGAAAGAAAAATTAGAATTTGAGATTGAAGACCTCAGCAAAGAACTCGAAATGGAAAAAAATGAGAATAAAAACCTCAATATGACCGTCGAGAAAATCAACGCTCTTTTGGCTGATAAAGAGAAAAAAATGAAGCGTTTGAATAGTGAATCAGCATTTGCCAAAAAACAAAATATTTCGTATCAAGAGCAGATTGCATTATTGACCACCCAAATCAATGAGCTTACTGCCATCAAAGCTGCCATGGAGAAAGACCTGTTGGCATTGCAAGATGCCAATACAGCTTTGACAAACGAAAATACGGCACTAAAAGCCAAAAACGAAGAGTTGATAGTGCAAAATACGGCATTGACAACGAATGTCGAAGAGTTGAATAAAAACATCGAAGAAATCAAGTACGAAGCCCCTGCCGATAACTTTAAGGTTGAGGTAATGAAACCCAATACTAAGCTGACGGCCAAGGCTAAAAAGGTACGTACTTTGAAGGTTTCGTTTATTGTACCAGAGAATCTTCGTAAAAAAGGTGCCAACAAAGAGATGCTCTATATGACAATCTTGGATGCGAAGAAGAACCCAATCAAGGGCGTTGAGAAAGAAGTAAGTATCGCAAAAAATGACAAAATCGCACCGATTGCGGTTCATGCCATGAAAGAAGTCGATTTTTCGGGTACTTCGCAGGCGGTTGAGTTTAAGTTTGATGTAAAAGAGAAACTTATGCCGGGTACATATACTGTGAGTGTTTATACCGATAGTGATTACCTCGGCACAACCGAATTCACGGTTGCAAAGAGTTTTTGGTTCTTTTAATAGTTTTTCGCAGAAAATGTATGGAGTTTAGTTTTAGGGTTGTTACAAAAAGCTGTCTTGTTGAGACAGCTTTTTTGTTTTTGGGGTTTATTAGTTTATCTTTGACTTTATTGATTCCAATTTTATGAATATTTACCACATCACCACCAAAGATTGGTGGGACAGTTTCGATAATGAAGACTTTTACCAAAGTCCTACTTTTGAGCAAGAAACATTCATCCACCTGAGTACGGCCGACCAAGTGGCGGGGGTATTAGAAAGGTATTATGCTGGGCAAACCAATTTATTGAAATTACACATTAATCCAGATAAACTTACGGCCGAACTCCGCTACGAGCAAGCTACCAATAATGAGCTTTTTCCGCATTTGTACGGAACATTAAACAAAGGTGCAATTGAGCGGGTTGAAGAGTTATAATAAATATCCAGATTTGAGAATCATTAAGAAAAATACCTTAACCGAAGAATTTTCAGAATATTTAAAAATACTAAAATCCAAAATCGTCGATTTCTCGTTTGTATTAATATACCTACAATCTGTTAAACATTGGATAGCCAAATTGCCATATTGATTTTTACGCAAGAAGTAGCCAAAGATGCTTCTCGTAAAAGGCTGACCTTCAATCAAAACGAAGGTCTAAATCAGTATATTTTTAGGCAGTTAAACAACAGAATCAATAGTTTAGCAGGCTTGGTTGGCTTACCCGTTATCCGCTCTTCGGAGTTGGATTTAGGCGGCGGTTCTTTTGGCAAAAAACTGACAAATGCAATTGTATCGGCATTTGAGAAAGGATATTCAAAAGTTATTTGTATTGGTAATGATTGCCCTGCATTAAATCAGAATCATCTCAATGATGCCATAGTGTCATTAGACAAGTACGATTCGGTACTTGGGCCAGATACCCGTGGCGGAGCGTACCTGATTGGGGTATCGAAAGAAAGTTTTGATGCCGAACGCTTCGAGAAACTACTTTGGCAGGATGCTCGGATGTTAAATAGCTTCTTAGAGAATATTGATACCGAAGCGTACATTCTGCCGACTCTTTCGGACATTCACTCCTACCAAAATCTTAAATTTTATCATTATCGCAATTCATTTGTTAGCTTTTTGCTCCAGCTCATCGAGCCAATTATCAGTCGAGTTGCAATAGCATCACCATATCACTTATTATCCAGATTTTTCTCTTCTAAGTCGCTTAGGGCTCCACCACAGGTTTCGTAGTTTTTATTTGATTATTGCGTGGCTCGACTAAAGAGCCATGATGAGCTACGCCAGTTCATCGACATAACCTCATTGCCAATTTTTAACTCACAAAGACAAAATGAAAACATATTATAACCCCGAAGACCTCGCCAAATTTGGTAAAATTGGCGAATTTGGAGCAAATAACCTCGCCAAAAAATTCTTTGATTATTACGGAGAAACCTTCAAAGACGGAGCGTTGAGCGAGCGAGAAAAATCGTTGATTGCATTGGCGGTGGCTCATGCACTTCAATGCCCATATTGTATTGATGCCTATACATCTGATACGATTGCCAAAGGCTGCTCAGAAGATGAAATGATGGAGGCTGTACACGTGGCGGCTTCGATGGCGGCGGGTGTAAAACTCGTACACAGCGTACAGATGATTAATAAGGCCAAAGAATTGATAATGTAACGACTAAAAATAGAAGATGAACCCAGTTAAATCACTAAAAGCCCAGAAGAGTCAGCTCGGAGAATCGGCATTTCAGTTAAAAGTCCTTAACGATGAAGAACTATTAGGAAGACAGTTGCCTCTATTTAAAGAGAAACTCAATGCGATTGGATTGTACCCACTAAAACCAACCAAGATTGATATTTTTCAGATAAATGTCGGAAAAATGTGTAATCAGGTTTGTAAGCATTGCCACGTAGATGCTGGCCCCGACCGCAAAGAAATCATGACCCAAGAAACAATGCAACACTGCATTGATGTCTTTAAAAAACACAAATTCTCGACTCTTGATTTGACTGGCGGAGCCCCTGAGATGAATCCTAATTTTAGATGGTTTATCGAGGAAGTCAGAAAAGTAGATGCCGAAATCAAGATAATTGTGCGTTGTAATCTGACAATTATTTTGGCCAATAAAAAATACCACGACCTGCCCGAATTCTTCAAAAAACACAACATAGAGGTTGTTTCGTCTTTGCCTTTTTACACAGCTACTCGTACCGATTCGCAGCGTGGCGATGGCGTTTTTGAAGATTCTATCAAGGCTCTTCAGATGCTCAATGCCGTAGGCTATGGTATCGAAGGTAGCGGCCTAACCCTCAATTTGGTTTATAACCCAGCAGGAGCTTTTTTGCCGGCCGGACAAGCAGGTTTAGAGAAAGAGTTTAAGCGTGTACTACGGAGCAAGCACAATATTGAGTTTAATAGTCTATTCTGCATTACCAATATTCCGATTAGCCGATACCTTGATTACTTAATCGTGAGTGGCAATTACGCTGCTTACATGGAAAAACTCGTGGCAGCTTATAACCCAGTTGCTGCCGAGAGTGTCATGTGCCGTAATACATTGTCAATCAGTTGGGATGGTTATTTGTACGATTGCGATTTCAATCAAATGCTCGAACTCAAAGTAGCTGCCAAAGCCAAGCACATCAGCGAGTTTGACTACGAAGAATTGGTGAATCGCCCGATTATCGTAAACCAACACTGCTACGGTTGCACGGCGGGGGCAGGTAGCTCGTGCGGTGGTGAGGTTGCGTAAGCAGATTGGTAAATTCTTGAGGCCTTCAAAATTGCGTAAGCAAAATGCTTACACGTAGATTTTATTGCCCAAAACACCATATTTCAGATAAATAAAAGAATTATGAAAAAACAGATATTTACACGTTTTTTCGGCTCTAAAGTGTTGTTTCTAATCTGTTTTTTGGCGATTTATGGGTCGGCGACGGCTCAACAAAATCGGAAAATAAAAGGAATAGTACTCGACGCCGAAAACAACCAACCAGTCATTGGGGCGAGCCTAACCGCCAACGAAGGGAGGGAGTTGGTCGGAACGGTGACCGACGAAAATGGGGCTTTTTTGCTCACGATTTCGGATAAAATCCAAAAGATAAAAGTAAGTTCGGTAGGCTACAAAACCCAAGAAATTACGGTTGGGAATTTATCCGACTTAAAGATTTTATTGGTTGCTGGCGAGTTCCTGAACGAAGTTGTCGTAACGGCTCTCGGTCTCGAAAGGCAATCAAAAAATTTGGGATACGCCGTTCAGCAAGTAGATGCCAAAGAAATAAGTAAGGTAAAATCGCCAAATTTCTTGGATAATCTGGCGGGTCGGGTAGCTGGTGTAACCATTACGGGTGGCTCTACGGGCGTTGGCTCAACCACACGTATAAACATCAGGGGTGAGGCCTCTTTTACCAATGCCAATCCGCTTTTTGTGGTCGATGGGATTCCGATAAATAACAGTACTGTTGTCAATGTAGCAAACGATGACGCCAACGGGTTTATGGAGGTAGATTTTGGCAATGGAGCAATGGAGGTAAACCCCGACGACATAGAATCGGTTACGGTACTAAAAGGTCCTTCGGCGGCGGCATTGTACGGGACCCGTGCATCGAATGGTGTCATTATCATCAAGACCAAGTCAGGGGCTAATACCAAAGGGCTGGGCGTGTCTTTCAGTAGTACTACATTTGCCGAAACACCGTTTCAGCTACCCGTTTTTCAGAATACTTATGGCTTAGGAAATAGCGGACAATATGCCTACAAAGACGGACTTGGCGGTGGTATCAATGACAATATCACGTATAGCTACGGCCCTAAAATGAATGCTGGATTGAATCTGCCGCAATACGATAGCCCCGTTACTCTTCCCGATGGTCGGGTTGTACGAGCTGGCGATGTGGCGATTCACGGCGGGTTGCCGATTACCCCAACTCCTTTTGTAGCTTACCCCGATAACCTCAGAGATTTTTATCAGACCGGACGCACATTTATCAACAATCTGGCGATTTCGGCAGGTAACGACAAAGGTAGTTTTAGATTATCAATGACCGATTTAGATAGTAAATCGTACATTCCGGGAGTTGATTTACAACGCCGAACAATAGCCACAGCGATGACGTTTAATCCGACATCAAAACTAAAGTTTACATCTAACATCAATTACGTTAATTCAGGCAGCAACAATCGTCCTGCTACAAAATACGGCTCTGAAAATATCAATTATGCGATGGTGGCGTGGTTTGGTCGCTCAAATAGCATTGAGCCGCTCAAAAACTACTGGCAGCCGGGTTTAGAGAATGTCCAGCAGTATTCGTACAATTACACTTTTTTTGATAATCCTTATTTTACACTCTACGAAAACCGCAATGGATTTAATCGAGATAGGGTTTTCGGGAATCTCGCCGCAAGATATGAGTTTACGCCCGAACTTTCGCTGACGATTCGTACGGGTATGGATTACCAAAACGAAGACCGTACTTTCAGACGTGCCTACAGCTCAAATCGTTTCAAGACGGGAGCTTATGCCGAGCAAAACGTTTTTTACAGAGAAATCAATTCAGATTTTTTGTTAAATTACACCAAATCGTTCAGTGATTTCAATCTGGATGTTTCGTTGGGTGGAAACCGAATGGACCAAAAAGCCACGATGCAACAAACCCAGACCCTTTCGCTGGCTCAGCCGGGGGTTTATTCGTTGTCGAATGCCGCTTCGCCACTCGAATTCTTCCAAAATGCAGCTACCAAGCGTATCAATAGTTTCTACGGATTAGCCAAACTGAGTTTTAGAGATTTCTTGTTTTTGGATATTACTGGCCGAAACGATTGGTCGAGTGCATTGGCTACAGCAACTTCATCGGCTAATACATCGTTTTTTTATCCTTCGGTGTCGGCGGGTTTTGTTTTGTCTAATATCACTCAGTTGCCGCAAGCCATTTCTTTCTTGAAGCTACGTGCGAGCTACGCACAAGTTGGCAACGATACGAGTCCGTTTCAGACAATCGGAACATTCCAGGCACGCACGCCTGTGGGCGGTTTGCCGACGTTTAGCGACCAAAGCCAGATTCCAAACGCCAATCTCAAACCCGAAAGCATCAGTTCGGCCGAGTTTGGTTTAGATGTGAGGTTTTTGAATGATAAAATTAAATTGGATTTGACGTATTTTGATGCTCTCAACAAAAACCAAATTATCTCGCTACCCATTGCCATTTCTTCGGGATACACTCAGCAGAGTGTCAATGGCGGGGCTGTCAGAAGCAAAGGATTTGAAGCAGTTTTAGACATTTTGCCAGTCAAAACAAGCCATTTTTCGTGGAGAACTACATTCAACTTTACGACCTATCGCAACATCGTCGAGAAATTACCCATTGCTGGGCAAACCATTACATTGGCCTACAACCGAATCTACGACAACGTAAACCAAACGGTTTGGTATCAGGTAAAAGAAGGCGGACGAATGGGAGATATGTACGGAACAGGCTACTTGAAAAACGAAAATGGCGAATTTGTACTTGATAAAACGGGCCGATATATCGTAAACAATAACCTCATAAAACTCGGCAATTATAACCCTGATTTTATGTTAGGATTGAACAACGTATTCAATTACAAAGACTTTCAGTTGAGTTTCTTGCTCGATTGGCGACAAGGCGGCAAGTTGGTTTCTCGTTCGCTGGCATTGGCGGCTGTGGCAGGGCAATTAATCGAAACCGCCAACCGCCCCGATGCGGGTATCGTGGCAAAAGGTGTGGTAAATGTAGGCACAGCCGATAAGCCAGTTTACCAACCCAACACGGTGGCACTCAATGCCGAGACTTACTACCGAATGTTCTATGACCGCAATCACGAAGAAAACAACACCTACGATGCTTCTTATCTCAAAATTCGTGAAGTGTTGATTGGCTATCAATTGCCTAAAGCCATTTTTAAGAAACGCATCGAGAGTATTAATGTCTCTTTGGTAGGGCGGAATCTCTACGCTTTTAGCAAGATTCCGCATTTTGACCCCGAACAATTCGGTTTTCAAGGACAAAGAATCATGGCGGGAGTCGAAGACATGAGTTATCCGACAACTCGTAGTATTGGTGTCAAATTGGGCATTACATTCTAAAATCTGAACCAAAATGAAGAAATTTATTCAATATATCGTAGGATTCTTAATGGTTGCGACGGTTAGCTGTACCAACGATTTCGAGAAACTCAACATCAATCCGACGGCTCCGGTAGATGTGCAGCCAGAGTTGTTGTTTCGCAAAGTGTTGTTCGACTACGCCGACCAGATGTCGTACGAGGGTTTTGTGGCGGGTAATCTTTTGGGGCAATTATTTACGGCTATCGACTTCAATTTATTCGACCGCCACAGCCTGACAGAGCCGCAATACGGCGGAAACCCGTGGCCATTTTTGTACGAAAACTTGCGTGATAATGAAATCTTATTGACCAAATCACGGACGAATCTCGCATACAGCGTTTATGAAGGCCCAGCCTTGATTTATAAAGCGTATCTGACAGCCGCCTTGACCGATTTATACGGCGATGTACCTTACAGCGAAGCCCTAAAAGGTAAAGACGGAAACGTGACGCCCAAATACGATGCCCAAAGAGATATTTATTTGGCAAAAGACGGAGTCATCGACAATCTTAATACAGCAATCAATGCCATCAAAAATTATAAAGGAGCGACCAAACTGCAAGGTGATATTATTTTTAATGGCGATTTGACAAAATGGAGACGATTGGCTAATTCGCTGAAATTCAAATATTTAATGCGTATTTCGGGCAAAGAAAACGTAGCCGACCAACTCAAACAAATCTTTGCCGAAGGCGATTTTATCAAGGATGCCACACAAAATGCGGTCTATGCGTTTACGGCATCGCAACCCAATAATTTTAGAATGGCTACGGCCCGAATCGGCGATTATAACTTATTCATTATGTCGGAGACCGTCGAAGAAATCCTGAATAAACTCGAAGACCCTCGCAAGCAGGTTTTCTTTCGTCCAACGGCCAATAATGCCAATGTTTACAAAGGACTTTTAAATGGGCCCGATGCCTCAAAATTGTCGATTTCGGTTGGTAATTATTCGTTTTCGGGTAGGATTTTCAGAGAAGAGGCGGGTCGATTAAAAGCCAATTTTCTGACGAGTTTCGAGATGAACTTTCTGATTGCCGAAGCCGCCGAGAGAGGATTGATAACTGCCGACGCCAAAACATTTTATGAAACTGGTGTAAAACAAGCCTTTGAATACTGGTATTCGGCTGTGCCAGAAAATTACCTTAAAACGGGTGCTGCGGCTTATAAGATTGGAAATGCAAACCCAATCGAGCAGATTATTACCCAAAAATGGTTGGCCAATATCATCAATGGTTATGAAGGATGGATTGAATACCGCCGCACGGGTTTCCCGAAACTCAAGACTATTTCGGCGAGTTTAAATCAGAATCTCATACCAGTTCGGATTCCCTATCCGACGAGCGAAGATGCCCTAAACAATGCTAACTTTAAAGAAGCATCGGCCAAAACCAATAAAAATAGTATGAATTCGCCCGTTTGGTGGGATAATTAATCAAAACGGGTATATCTGAGCAACTCCCACAAAACAAAAACCCTAATTTACGCATGGATACACTTTCGTGGCAGTGGATAATTATGATTTTGGTGAATATCGCCCTTTTCATGGTTTCGCCGTGGTCGAATAAAGTAAATGATTTTTTTAGAGGTAGCAAAGACGACAAACAACCCGATGCCTTCTTACTGACGAGCAGCATGGTTATTTGCTGGCTTTTTGCAAAATCTATCACCAATGCCGCCGACTTAGGCTACCAGTTCGGGATTGTGGGCGGAGTCGCCTACGCGGGTTATTACCTGTCGTTTATTGTGGCCGGAGTGGTTATTTATCAGATGCGTACCAAAGGTGGTTTCAAGAGTATCCATCACTTTTTACAAACCAAATACGGAAACGCCGCCGTTGCTCTTTTCACTATTCTAATCACGTTTAGATTGCTCAACGAAATCTGGTCGAATACCATGATTGTGGGGAGTTATTTTGGCGAAAAAGGCAGCACCCAATACTTCGTTTCGTTGATTGTTTTTACTTTACTCACTTTGGCATACACGCTCAAAGGTGGCATGCGAACCTCTATCATCACCGACCTCATTCAGATGGCATTTTTTGTGCTTCTGATGGCGATGATTTTGATATACATTATCCCCAAAACCGAAGGAGGAGTAAACACTTTTCTACAAAGCGGCGAGTGGAAAATGGAACATGGCCTCAACCTATTTTTTGTGGCAATCATCCAAGTATTGAGTTATCCTTTTCATGACCCAATCTTGACCGACCGAGGGTTTATCTCAAACCCTAAAACTACGCTGAGGTCTTACACGTTATCGACCATCATCGGGGCAAGTTGTATCATTTTGTTTAGTTTTGTCGGTATTTTTGCCAAATCGCAGCAACTCGACGCCCCCGCTACCATCAGCGTGGCTAAGTTTTTTGGTACAACCCTTTTGTTGGTCATGAATACCATCATGCTGACATCGGCCGCCGCAACGATAGATTCGACTTTTACCTCAACGGCCAAGCTGGTACATATAGATTTATTGAAAGAAAAAGGCATTAGCGTCTCAAAGGCAAGGCTCACGATGATTACGATTGCGGTCGTTGGGACGATTCCGATTTTGTTCAATCCCGAAATCCTATCGGCCACAACCATCAGCGGTACAATGGTCATGGGATTAGCTCCGATTTTTGTATTTTGGCGGCTCGATGCTCCCAAGATTTCCTATTTTAACTCAGTTATTGCGGGAGTTTTGTTTGGGTTTTGGATGGTATTTTATCCTGTTCCCGAATTTATGCTTTTGACAACGGGCAAATACGCCGATTTGTTGAGCATCAATCTTTTCGGAACAATCGTGTGTTTCGCTGTGTTTTTATTACCCATTTTATTCAAGAAAAAAGGTGAGTCATAAAGTTAAAAATATCGGAAAGCTAAGTGGAAAAATCCTGATTTTGGGCGGAGTCTATTCAAATTACCAATCGCTCGAAGAATTTACCCAAATTGCTAAAAATGCGGGTGTTTCTCCACAAAATATCATCTGTACGGGCGATATTGTGGGTTATTGTGCTTCGCCAAGCGAATGTTTGGATGCAATCGAAGATTGGGGAATCCACGCGATTCAGGGCAATGTCGAACAGAATATCGTCAATGGCTCCGATGATTGTGGTTGTAATTTTTCGGAGAATAGCCGCTGTGATATTTTTGCCAAACAGTGGTTTCCGTATTCGGTTATGAAGATGACCCCACGAAACATGAATTATTTGGAGAATTTGCCCGAAAGAATTGTTTTTGAATACGCAGACAAGAAAGTCCATGTTTTGCACGGTTCGGATAATAACATTTCTGAATTTGTCTTTAAATCGACCGATTGGGCAATCAAGCAAAAGAGCTTTGACCAAACCCAAGCCGATGTAATCATTGGCGGGCATTGTGGATTGCCCTTTGCCGACGAACGAAACGGAAAAATCTGGCTAAATGCAGGCGTGATAGGTATGCCAGCCAATGACGGTACACCACGAGTCTGGTATCTGGTTTTGGATGATGCCGAAGGCAAGTTTTCGTATCAATTTTGCTCTTACGAATACGATGCTGGCGAACCGCTTTGCAAGGTGTAGAAATCGTTTTTTAGCCTCATAGAGGCGATACATTGGTAGCAATAAAGCAATAAAAACATTTTCAACCGTCAAAGTCCCATCGGGACGATATATTCTGCCAATGAATGTATCGTTCCTATGGGACTCTATCATTTTAACTACCAACGTATCACTCCTAACGGAGTGTTTCAATCGTAAATCGTTGATAATTAATGGTTTACTTATTTTGCTGTCAGATAAACAAAAGGTACAATCATCTCTTCGAGCGAAACCCCTCCGTGCTGAAAAGTATCTCGGTAATGATTTACGTAATGATTGTAATTGTTTGGATACGCAAAGAAATAATCTTCGGTC
>JALOLV010000312.1 GCA_025455785.1 Spirosomataceae bacterium
CCCCGTAAAGTCAGACGTTTACAAAGGCGATGAGGCTTATTACGCTACTCATCGAGACTCGATAATTGGTATTGGTGGCGGTGCGGCTATTGATGTTGCTCGGGCGATTTTGCTAAGAATCAATCACCGAGAAGACCTATTTGTGTATGATGATTTGATTGGTGGCGATGTGTATGTTACCAATGATGTTCCGCATTTTATAACCGTTCCGACAACTTCGGGAACGGGTAGCGAGGTTGGCCGTAGTGCCATCATTGCCGATGATGTAACGCACCAAAAGAAAATTCTTTTTTCGCCAAAACTATTGGCCAAAATCGTTTTTGCCGACCCGTTGCTCACGATGGATTTGCCACCGTTTATCACTGCCGCTACGGGCATGGACGCCCTCACGCACAACATGGAAGCGTATTTGGCAAAAATGTCGCACCCGATTTGTGAAGGAATCGCCCTCGAAGGTATCTCGCAGATTCATCAATCGCTCGAAAAAGCAACCAATAACCCCGATGTAACCGCACGAAGCCAAATGTTGTTGGGCTCAATGATGGGGGCGATAGCTTTTCAGAAAGGACTCGGCGTGGTACATTCGCTTGCACACCCGTTGTCGTCATTGCTCGATACTCACCACGGACTGGCCAATGCCGTGAATATTCCGTACGGAATGACGTTTAATATTGCAGGATTTGAAGGTAAATTTAGAAAAATTGCCCGAACACTCGAACTCAAAGAAGAAACTGGCGAAGCCGTTGTGCAATATTTATTTGATTTGAATTCCAGAATCAATATTCCGCATAAATTGAGCGAAATCGGAGTAAAACCTGAGCATATCGAAACATTAGCCGATTTAGCGATTGCTGATTTTGCCCATCCGAACAATCCAAAGCCAGTTTCGAGAGAAGATTTCAAGAATCTGTATTTAGAGGCTTTGTAGGAATATTTTAACACCCATCTCCCGCTGGAGAGGGGTCGGGAGTGAGGCTTATCGCTTCACCACAACTCGCTCTTTTTCAAGTAGATGTAAGTTTTCTTCTATTTGCATAGAGGTTTTTTCGTTGGCTAATTCGGTTTTGTAATTAGCCTTCAATTCTTTGCGTTTGATTGCCTCCAAAAACCTCCGAATATCATCATCCGATTCTAAAACCAGCGGTGGCACCTCGGTTGGCTTGTTGTCATCGTCTTTGGCGACCATCGTAAAATACGAAGTATTGGTATGTTTTATCTCACCAGTTTTGATGTTTTCGGCAACAACACGAATACCAATTACCATCGAGGTTCGGCCGACATGATTTATAGAAGCGTGGAGCGAAACCAACTGCCCGACCTCGACAGGTTGCAGAAACTCTACACCATCAATCGAGACCGTCACGCAATACGTACCAGCGTGTTTGGCAGCACAAGCGTAGGCTACTTTATCCATTAACGAAAGGAGGATTCCACCGTGAATTTTACCACCAAAATTGGCATAAGACGGAATCATCAATTCGGTAATGGTTGTGCGAGAATGATTGACAGTTTTGGGAGATTGGCTTTGCATAATTAAATATTTAAAAGAACGATTTTGAGGAATCGTTTTACAGAAATCTTTCTTTCAGTTCGGGTGTAGGGATACGGCAAACATCTTTTTTGCCGAAGAATCGGTAGCGATTTCGAGCGATGAAATCGTAACAAATATCTCTAAAAAAACGGGGTAGAATCTTGAAAACGTAAGCAATTTTCCAGAATCCGTCTAAGTGTTTGGCTACCATTAGGGCGGCATCCGATTTTTTATAGATTTGGTTATCTTTTAGAAGTATAACCGTCTGAAAATCAGAAGTTTGTAGGTTGTATTGCTCCAAGACACGTTGTCCTTCGGGCGATTGCAACGCAGTAAATTTGAATTGCTTTTTTGAATCTCGGTCAATGACAAAATTCACAAAAGCATTACATAAATTACACACGCCATCAAAAAGGATTATCATTGTTTGGAGCTACAAATAATCCCGATAAGCTGACAGGGTTCAAACGCCAAACGGCGAGTTCTTGTCAGCTTATCGGGATTGAGTTTTAAAACAATTTATCGTAAGGCAAACGGCTCAGAATCAGCAATAAGCCCAATCCAAAGAAAATCATCGTTAGTTTAAATTTACGACCATTCCCCACCGCACGTTTCGATTTTGCATTGCCGATTGTTACCAAAACCGCCGCAATGATGTTGGTAGTTGGGTGTTCGATAACGGCTTTGCGAAGTACTGCGTCTTTCATCGAAACGGCCATGTCGCCAAAAGCTGTTTGAGCCAACGGCGACACAACTAATAGGATGATTCCTAAAAGTAATTGCGTGTGCGTAGCAATCAAGGCAAACGTATTGATTTTGCGGTGGCTGTCTTCAAAAGCTTTGTTTGAAGTCGTGCCTAAAATTCCGTTTACGGTTGCATAAGCCAATAGAATAACGGCGATAAATGCGATGTAATGATGTAATTGCAAAATGATATTGTACATGATACCAAATAGGGGTTTAGATTCAAATTTTTGCCAAATCTAATGCGATTCTGCGTAATTTCTAAATATTATTGAAACGAACATTTATTATCAAACCATTAAACCCCATTTTTGGTTTCTATCTTTTTAGTAGCTTTGCCACTTCAATTTATACAAATCATCGTGAAATCAGTTTTTCTATTTTTAATATTACCCGTTTTTTGTTTTGCTCAGAATAACACCAAAGAAGCCGACTCAACCAAAGTTTTGAGCGAGGTTGTGGTGCGTGGATTTGAAACCGAACGAAAACTACTCGAAACCCCTGCCTCAATTAGTTTATTGACAGTCAAAGACTTACAGCGTTTTGATAATACGTCGATGGTGGCAGCCATGAACACCATAGCGGGTGTAAGAATGGAAGAACGCTCGCCGGGAAGCTACCGTCTCTCGATTCGAGGAAGCTCGATTCGTTCGCCCTTTGGAGTGCGAAACGTAAAAGTTTATTGGAACGAAATCCCTTTTACCGATGCCAACGGAATCTCGTACCTAAATCTGATAGATATGCAAACTATTGGCAAAGTAGAGGTAATCAAAGGGCCTGCCGGAAGTCTCTACGGTGCTGGTACTGGTGGCGTGATACTGTTGGGTAGTGCAACGGCCAATACCGAAGCAGGACATAATAATCGAGAAGCAAAAAACACCCAAATACAATCAAATCTGCAATTTGGCGATTTCGGCACTCAACGCCGTAGTTTTGCTTTGAGCAATGCAACCGATAAATCGAACTCGGTTTTGAGTTACGCTCACCAGCAATCCGATGGGTATCGAGAAAATAGCAACATGGTTCGGGATATTCTCAATCTACGCAGTAGTTATTTTGTTAGCGATGCCAAAACAATCAATGTCAGTACTTTATACGCCGATATTCAATACCGAACTCCGGGCGGGCTAACTCAAGCCCAATTTGAAGCAAATCCTCGGGCGGCCCGACCCAGTACTGCCGCTATTGCGGGGCCGGTTGCTCAAAAAGCAGGTATTTTTCAGAGAGTTTTTAATCTGGGAGTTTCGCAAGAATACCGTTGGAATCAACATTTTAGCAATGTCACTTCGCTTTTTGGCTCATTGGGTAACTTCAAAAATCCGTTTTTGACAAATTACGAAACCCGAAATGAGCAAAGTCTTGGCGGACGCACAAGGTTTAGCTATCGGGATGAATTTCGGGGGATTCCGTTCAACATCACTGCTGGCGGAGAGTTCGTCCGCACGGCTTCGTTGATAAATAATTATGGAAATCGTCGAGGCGTTTTAGATACTCTCCAAACCAGCGATGACATCAAGGCTTGGCAGCATTTTTATTTCGGACAAATTGAATTAGACTTGCCACAAGATTTTATCCTGACGATTGGAGCGAGTAGCAACCACGTAAAATATGATTTTTTAAGGCTTTCGGATGCCGCAAGGGGTTTCAGGCCGGTTGATGATTGGCTACCTTTGGCGATTTCGCCCCGAGTTGCTATCCTGAAAAAATTTAAAGACCAAATCTCGGTACATGCCAGTATCAGTCGAGGTTTTTCGCCACCGACGGTTACTGAGTTTGTAACAGGCTACCGGAGTCCGTCGTTTTTTACGAGCCTTGCACCCGAAAAAGGGCTTAATTATGAAATCGGTACTCGTGGAGAATTATTCAGAAAACGCCTCAATTTC
>JALOLV010000035.1 GCA_025455785.1 Spirosomataceae bacterium
CAATGATTTCAAGAAGTCAATATTCGGACTCACCCCCACCGTCAGGCCAACAAATTGACAATTTATTTTCTCACCAGACTTTGTGATTACAGCCTCTACTTCACCCGATTCGTTGCCGATAATTTCGCCCAATTCTTCTGACAATCTCAAATCTACGTGGTGTTCTTGGATATGCTGATTTATCATTTCAGATTCTTCTGCAGGTAAGACATTATTCCAAAAACTACCTTCACGCACCAAAAACGTAACACCAATGCCTCTCGAAAGCAACATTTCGGCCAGTTCGATACCGATTAACCCTCCGCCGACAATAACTCCATGCTTGATTTTTGGCGAATGATTTTCGAGACTTTCTAAGTCTTGATAACTTGCACACCCTTGAGGTCTTGCCCTTTCCAACCAAATTTGTTTGGTTTTGAACCAAGAGCCAAAATCAGTTTGTCATAATTCAGTGTTTCATCGCCCGTAAGATTCAGTTTTTTATTCTCAAAATCAATATTTGTTACCCAAGCACGTTTAAGTTCAATTCGGTTTTTAGCCCAAAAATCGTCTTCGTAGGGTTTTGTATGCTCAAATTTCATGTGGCCCATATATACATACATGAGGGCTGTACGAGAGAAAAAATGGTCGGTTTCGCCCGAAATAACGGTTATTTTATTGTCAGATAACTTTCGGATGTGCCGAGCGGCGGTTATACCACTGATTCCGTTGCCAATGATAACGATATGCTGCATTAGGGTAGAGTTATGGTTGCTACAAAATTGGTAAATAGCAATATTATTATTTGTCAGATTGCCGACAATACTTACGTAAATGTAGAAAAAATAGTTTTACGACAAGCTATAACGCCCTATTTTGGCAGGGCTTGTACCTACAAAAACATTAAAAAATCCTAAAAATAAATGTAGGTTTTCAATTGCTACATACGTCATCCCGAAAAGGCAATGGATAAAAAAACAAAATGTGTGCATTCAATTTGCACACTTGTATTTGAGTTTTGTTCAAATTTTCAACTCGTTCAACGATAAACCAGAATTTATGATTCAAATTTACAACCTCAACACGGTCGAGTCTCCGCACTTAGTTCCGTTGGTTCTATCTCCTATTTCGGCGGGTTTCCCGAGTCCAGCGACCGATTATTTAGAAGAAGGAATTGATTTAAACAAAGAAGTTGTTAAAAATCCCGATTCAACTTTTATTGCAAAAGTAGTTGGAGTATCTATGATAGACGCAGGTTTCTATCCGGGTGATATAATTGTTGTAGATAAATCGCTCAATGCCAAAAACAATGATATTGCGGTATGCTCTATTGATGGTGAGTTTACGCTAAAAAGAATAAAGATTGAGCATGACAGGGTCTTTTTGCAACCCGAAAACAAGAGATTTAGCCCTATTTTCATCACACCCGAAAATGATTTTTTGGTTTGGGGCATTGTAACATACCTCATCAAAAAAACCAGATAATCTAATGTTTGCATTAGTCGATTGTAATAATTTTTATGTGAGTTGCCAGCGTGTTTTTGAACCAGCCTACAAAGACAAGCCCGTTGTGGTATTGAGCAATAATGATGGGTGTGTTATCTCACGAAGCGAAGAGGCTAAGAAAATCGGAATAAAAATGGGGGTTCCGGCATTTGAGATTGAGAGCTTCCGAGTATCACATAATCTAAAAGTCTATTCGAGTAATTACGCCCTCTATGGCGATATGTCGCACAGAGTGATGTCAATTTTGGCAAAACTCGCCCCCGAAATCGAAATTTACTCGATTGATGAGTGCTTTCTTCAATTGACTGGCTTCGATGCAGGTTTTGATTTTATAAAATTTGGGAGAGAACTACGCCACAAAATCCTTAAATATACCGGTATCCCGACCTGCGTAGGTATAGCCCGTACCAAAACTTTAGCAAAAGCGGCTAATCGAATAGCTAAAAAAGAAGGACATGGTGTTTTTATGCTTGATGATGAGATAGATATACAGATTTGTCTTGATAAATTGAGTGTCGAAGATGTCTGGGGTATCGGTCAAAGATACGCATCGAAGCTAAAATCTGATAACGTCGTAACGGCCTTAGATTTTACTAATATGCCCCAAAGTTGGGTTCAGAAAAGAATGACGGTGGTGGGGGTTCGGACTTGGTTTGAGTTAAGAGGTAAATCTTGTATTAAACTTGAACATACCTCGCCCGACAAAAAAGCTATTTGTACTTCTCGCTCTTTTGGCAGACTACTCGACGACTTCGGTGCCATCGAAGAAGCCGTCTGTAACTTTACGGCTCGGTGTGCTGCCAAACTCCGAAAACAGAAGTCGTGTGCGGGTTTTCTGATTGTTTTTCTTTATACCGATTATTTTAGAAAAGATTTGCCGCAAAACTCCAAGAGCGTCACAATCAAGTTGCCAACTCATACCAACAGCAGTATCGAATTAATAAGTTATGCTTGTAATGCACTCAAAAAAGCATATTCGGCTGGGTTTTTATACAAAAAAGCAGGGGTAATCGTAACCGATATTATCCCACAAGAACAAGTATTAGTAGGATTATTCGATGAGGTCGATAGAGAAAAACACCAAAAAATTATGCAGACCATCGACAAGCTCAACCATAGCTTTGGGAGAGAAAAAATAAAAGTTGGCAAGCAGGGATTCAACAAAAAGTGGCACTTAAAGAGCGAATACTTGTCTCCGTGCTACACCACCAAGCTAAGTGATGTCATTGAAGTGAGTTGAGGATTCGGAAGGCTTACCTCAACTTATTTTTCAGAATCGTAAACTCTTTTTGAGCCGAAGCATTATTATACAAGATTTGATAAGCAAATGTTGTGATGGGCATTTCGACACCGAGTTTTTGGTTTAATTCATAAATACATTTTACGGCATAATATCCCTCGGCAATCATATTCATCTCTAACTGGGCTGCTTTTACACCGTATCCACGACCAATCATATTGCCAAATGTTCGGTTTCTGCTGAATTGCGAATACGCCGTAACCAATAAGTCGCCAAGATAGGCCGAGGCACTCAAATCTCTTGGCATCGGGGCTATTGATTCCACAAAACGATTTATCTCTTGCATGGCATTCGATACCATCACGGCCTGAAAATTATCGCCTGAGCCTAATCCATGGGTGATTCCACACGCCAATGCTACGATATTCTTCATTACGGCACAGTATTCTACGCCATAAATATCATTGAGAGCCGAAGTAAAAATAAAACGGCATCGCATCATGGCCGCATAAGACTCGGCCAGTGTGAGATTATTTGCCGCAATAGTAAGGTATGATTGTTTTTCGAGAGCCACTTCTTCGGCATGGCAAGGGCCCGCAATCACACAAATATCTTCGTGTGGTACTTCAAAGTATTCATTCATCCAGTCGGTTACCAGAAGGTTCTGTTCAGGAATCATCCCTTTGATAGCCGAGACCACTTTTTTACCTACAAAATGCTTAGCCGAAAGCCCCTGCAAACTCTGCTGTATAAACGCCGAAGGCACTGCCAGAATAACCCATTCGGTGTCTTTGAGGGCTTCTTTTAGGTTTGAATATGGTTTTACCTTTGATGGATGAATCTCTACACTGCTCAAATACTGCGGGTTATGATGATGTTTCTTGATATGCTCGACATCTTTCACATTACGCATCCACCACTTGATGTGTACGTTGCCTTCGCACAATATCTTGATTATTGCAGTTGCCCAACTCCCTCCTCCTACTACAGTTATGTTGTTTCTCATGATGGTTTGTCAATGATTTGGCTACAAAGTAAACAATTCCTCGACGACTTGAAAAATCGTGCTAAAAAAATAAGAGGCAGCAAATGCCACCTCTTATTCGATTATCCCTAAACTAAACTTAATAATATCGTCGATTACGCTGATTTTCTTGTGATTAAACTGATTCCTTAAGATGTTGATGATTTTAGATTAATTTTTATGATTGCTATAAATCATGTCATCAACCCCGACATCATAGTTGGCTTGTTAATCTATATATCGCAAAATAACTTGATTAATCAGAAAGGTTAAAATCCGTGGCAGGGCTTTTTCTGAGATTTCACAGTCAATAATCTGTTGAATCAGTCCAAAATCAACCAAATCGGCGATTATTCTTTCTTGTCTTTATCTTTTTTATCGTTTTTCTTAACTATCAACTCTCCATCCTTCAATTTTTTAGAAACCGCAATAAACGGTCCCGAGATAATCTCCTCGCCCTCGTTCAAGCCAGAAATAACCTCAATTGTACCAGCCACAGTATCGGTAATACCAGTTTTGACTTCACGCATTTTTGCCTTGCCTTTGTCGTTTATAAATACCACCTCTTTAGGTTTGTCTTTTTTACTCGCTGTTTTCGGGGCATCGTCTTTCTTCTCTTCCGACGAGTCATCTCCTTCTTTTTTCTCAATCGAACCATCAGCCGCACGTGTAGTAACGGCAGCAATTGGCACCGAAAGCACACCTTTTTTCTTCTCGGTTACAATCTCAACCGTAGCAGTCATACCCGGTTTAAATGGATATTTTTTACCAGCCTGACGGTCAATCAAGTCATTGTACGAATCTCTCAAGATACGAATACGCACCTCAAACTCCGTCACGGCATCGGTCGATGTCGAAGCAGCACCCAAAGCCCCACCTACTCCGTTGGCTGTATTAGCAATCTCGGTTACGATACCTTTAAATTTCTTACTTGTGGCGTTGTATGAATCAACATCAATGATAACGGTATCGCCCATACTTACACGTACGATGTCGTTTTCGTTTACGTTTACCCTAACCTCCATATTGTTGAGGTTGGCAATGCGAAGCATCTCAGTACCCGCCATCTGCGAAGTACCAACTACACGCTCGCCCAACTCAACCGCCAATTTAGATACGATTCCGCTCATCGGAGCATAAATCGCTGTTTTACGTAAGTTTTCGGCGGCATCTTTTAGCCCCGCCTCAGCACTTTTGATGGCGTAGGCTCCTGCACTGACGTTGGCTTTGGCAGCTTCGAGTTGTTGTTGGGCTACTTTATAGTTTGTTTCGGCTAACTGAAAATCGGCTTCTGACACCACTTTTTGTTCAAAAAGTTTTCTCTGACGCTCAAACTCAACTTTTGTACGTAGCAATTGAGCCTCCGACTGCGAAACCGACGCCTTAGCTTGCTCGGTATTTGCCTTTGCTTGGTCAACAGACGCTCTGGCTCTATCCACAAACGAAACGTAGTTATCAGGGCGTATTTTGAGCAATAATTGCCCTGCACGAACCGAATCACCTTCTTTGACGTGCAATTCGATGATTTCACCCGGTACATCGGGCGTGATTTTCACTTCTACTTCAGGCTGGATTTTGCCCGATGCCGAAACTGTTTCGGTAATATCAGATTTAGTAACTTTAGCAAATTCAACTTCGGTAGTTTCGGGCTTACCAATCCAACCTGCCGATTTGGCTACAACTAAGAATATTGCAAATAAGGCTACAACGCCTCCGAGTATCCACCAAGTACGATTTTTTTTCATAATATATTTAGTAATATTAATTGCGAATGAGTGAATAAGCGAATGAGCAAATGATTCTGATACATTGGCTCATTCACCTTTTTAATTATAATGATAATGGCTTATTTTGATAGAAATCAAGCACTTTTGTCCGAAAAACATAATCATACTTTGCCAATACCAAGTTTGCCTTAGCTCTGTCAAGGTTTGTTTTGGCAATATTATAATCAAGTGTATTGATAGAACCAGCCCCCAATCGAGCCTCAGCCGCACGGAAGGTCTCTTCTAATGCCCTTACTTGGTTTTGGGTCGATGTATATCTTTTGGCAGCATTACTCATATTGATATACGCTTGGTCGATTGATTGACGAATCTGAATCTTAGTATTATCGGCTTGCAGTTCTGATTGTTTTTGCTGAATCTGGGCTCCTGCCAAACGAAATTTAGCGTTATATCCGTTAAAAATCGGTACCTGAAGGCTTACTCCTACATTGGTATTCATGTTGCCGGTAAATTGAGAGAAGTAAGGGATTTTCTCACTAATCGTACCCGGTGTTTCAATAACAAGTGGGATTTTCTGCCCATTGAAATCAACATTACCGAGATTTCTTTTGTCTATTGTTCCACTCGCTATCATTCTTTCGGCAGCCGTAGTAGTGGTTGTATTCCAGCCCGCACTTGCCGATACCGTCGGCATTTTCAGGCCTTTGGCAATATCTACACTTTTTTGTGCCATTTTAATCCGGGTTTCGGCAGCCTGTACGTCGGGCAAATAACCAATAGCTATTTCGTAAATCTGTTGTGCCGTCAGCGGATAGGCTTGCACACTCGGGTCAGGAATCGGAATTCGGATTGGCTCAATATTGCGGTCGGCCGAGATATTCATCAACTGTTTTAAAGTCAATTTTGCTGATTCTACGTTATTCTGAGCGTTTACTTCTTGCAATTCGTCGTTGGCCAATTGTGCTTTTATGTCATACAAATTAGTCTCGGGCAATGCCCCAGCCTTAACCAATTTATCGCTACGCTCCAGCTGAATTTTTGTAACTTCAATCTGCTTTTGAGCAACTTCAAGTAAATCCTGTTGGGTCAAAACATTGATATATGCCACCGCGACTCTCAATGAAATATCATTTTTGATTGCCTGTAAGTCAGAATTAGCCGCATTGAGTGTCAGTTGCGTAAGCTCAATATTATTGCGAGTTTGATAGCCATCAAACAGGAGTAAACGACTCTGAATCCCAAATCCATTCGAGCCAACCGCATTCGTAATAATTTCGTTTGTGAATGGGTTGATATTACGTCCCAAAAAAGCATTAAGGTTTGTGCCACCATTTACAGTCGGATACCGACGGTATCTTGATTCTGCTACATCGTTGATACCCCTATCAACCTGCAACTGGCTTTGGCGAATCGAAATATTGTTTCTGAGAGCCGTTTCGATACTCTCTTGCAGGCCAATTTTCTCAGATGCCGAATTAACCGTAGTCTGTCCGATTGATTGGGTTGCCACAAAGCAGATACTAAATAGTAAAATTTTACCGAAATTCATAAAGTAATAGTTTAGCTTTTTCAAAGAGGAATCCGCCTTAAAAGAAGTTACGGTTACAATTCTACAAAAGAAAAAATAATGGATTCTACAAAAATGGATAAACGGCGTATATGCGTTTTGAGGCGTAAAAAATTGACATGGAGTAAGTATTACCTGTGATGAATGGTAAATTCTGACCCGTAGGTTATTTCTTCAAAACATCACGCCAAAGGAGGGATTCTACTGTTAAAATTTCCTAAAAAAATTATTTTTTCGTAATTTAGGATGACTGTATGCGTTATTAAATTGTATTCTAAATTGGATTGATTTTTGTTACTAATTATCAAACCTTACTAATCAGAAAAGCTATTTTACTTGAAAGAATTTTAAAATTATTTGTTAAAATGAACCAACAGAATAAGTTAAGAATCACTTTTTTAGGGCTCGTCATCTCGGCAGTCTTCATGAGTTTTACGCACGGTGATAATCCACCCAGTAAATTTGAGACAATTCTGAAATCAGTCGGAATAATGCTCGAACAAGGACATTACAGCCCCAAACAAATCAACGATAAACTCTCAAAAGAAATCTTTGAAGAGTACATCAAACGTCTCGACCCGAGCAAATGGATTCTACTCGAAAAAGACATCAGCAAGCTACGTAAATTCGATACCGAAATCGACGACGAGATTCACGGCAAACCACTTGATTTTTTCTACGCCGCCGAAGAAGTTTATAAAAAGCGTATCGAAGAAACCGAAGAAATCTACAAAAGCCTGATTGACAAACCAGTTGATTTTACGAAAGATGAATCGGTCGAAATGGATAACGACAAAATGGCATTCGCCAGCAACGATAACGACCGTAAAGAACGTTGGCGTAAACATATCAAGTTCAGAATCCTTGAAAAATACGCTGACTTGCTCGAACAACAAGAAAAAAATAAAGACAAAAAAGATTTTGTGGCCAAATCAAACGAAGCCTTGCAAGCCGAGGCTCGTACCGCTGTCAAGAAAAATCTCGACCGATATTTTGAGCGTTTGCGTACCAAATTCGACGAAAACCAACGTTTTAGTGTTTATGTCAATTCATTGACCAATCTCATGGACCCTCATACCGACTTCTTTCCACCTGTCGAAAAACGTTCTTTTGATGAGCGTCTAAGTGGTCGTTTTTACGGAATCGGTGCTTTGTTGAGTTATGAAAACGATAAAGTTCGCATCAAGAGCGTAACGGCTGGTGGCCCCGCTTGGAAATCGGGTGAGATTAAAGACGGTGATTATATCGTAAAAGTAGCCCAAGGAGACGGCGAAGCAGAGGATATTGTAGGATACTCGACCGACGAAGCCGTTAAATTGATTCGTGGAGCAGAGGGGACAAATGTCAGAATCTGGGTCGAAAAGCCAGACGGAACCGTAAAAATGGTCTCTTTGATTCGCCAAGAACTCAAATTAGATGAGACTTTCGCACGGAGTGTCATTATCAATGGTAAACATAAAATCGGAGTAATTGACCTTCCGAGTTTCTATGCCGACTTCCAACGTCCGACAGCCGCCCGTTGTTCAAAAGATGTTGCTAAAGAAGTCGAAAAACTCAAAGCCGAAGGCGTAGATGCTATCGTCATGGATATCCGTGGCAACGGTGGCGGTAGCCTCAACGAAGTAGTCAATATGGTTGGTTTATTCATAAAAACAGGCCCCGTAGTACAAGTTCGTGATAGAGCTGGGCGTTCGTCGGCAATGGGCGATAATGACCCAAGCGTACTCTACGATGGCCCTTTGGCAGTGCTTGTTGATGAACGTAGTGCATCAGCCTCAGAAATCTTCGCAGCGGCCATCCAAGACCATAAGCGAGGTGTGGTGATTGGCTCTACCAATACCTTTGGTAAAGGTACGGTTCAGAGAGCATTCCCAATCGGTGGCAATGGTACTGGTTCCGGAGCGGGCGATTTAGGCTCGGTACACCTTACTTTACAAAAATATTACAGAATCAATGGTGGGTCGGTACAGCTTAAAGGTGTTACGCCAGACATTGTTCTGTCAGGATTATACGAAAACTACAAATTCCAAGAGAAAGATTCACCATCAGCCTTACCGTGGGACGAAATCCAAAAATCGCCTTACCTAACGTGGGAAAACCAAGCTGATTTATCATTACTCAAACAAAAAACCTTCGAACGCCTCAGCCAAGATAATGTTTTTGCCAAAATCAAAGATAAAACAACATGGCAAGCCGAAAACCGCAAAATGGCTCGTTCTTTACAATTGGATAAATATAAATCACAAATCAAAGAAATACGTGATGTATCTAAGCAGGTTTCGGATTTGGTAAAACTCAAAAATGATTTGGCTGTTGCAAACCTCAAAATTGATTTAGAGACTATCAATGGCGATTCATTGAGAAAAGAACGCAACAAATTTTGGGTAGATTACCTAAAAAAAGATATTTACTTGAGCGAAACCCTCAATGTCGTCAATGACATGATTGAGCAAAAAGGCATGGCAATGAAGAAAGATTAATCACAGAACGTATATCTTAAACATCAAAAAAAGGATTTGCAAATAATTTGCAAATCCTTTTTTGTTGCTAATCGGAGGGCAAAAAAAAAGCCGCCAAATCAGGCGACCTTTTCCCACACAAAATTATGAAAAAGCTATTACTTAAAATTTTACTTCAATTCTTTGATACGTGCAGCTTTTCCTTGCTTGCCACGTAGGTAGTACAATCTTGCTCTGCGAACCTTACCACGGCGTACTAATTCGATTTTATCAACACTTGGTGAAAGGATTGGGAAGATACGCTCAACACCAACACCGTTTGATACTTTGCGTACTGTGAATGTTTCTCCGTTTGTTCCAGAGTTACGACGTTGAATTACAGTACCAGTAAAAACCTGAATACGTTCTTTAGTTCCTTCAACAATCTTAACGTGTACATTCACTGTATCACCTGCCTTGAATTCTGGAAGGCTCTCACGTTTGCCTGCGAATTCTGACTCTACTAATTTAATTAAGTCCATTGTCTTGTGCTATTTGCTTGATTTTCAATCTTTTACAAATTTCGCAAAGCGGCTGTATATAGGCATATTACAGCATTTATCGAAATAGGTTGCAAAGATAACCATTTTTGCTCAAAACTTTACAAAGAACTTTCATTTTTTTTGGTCGAGTATTCTTCTACCGAAATCTTGAACAAAGAAATAACTTTTTTTAATATAATCAAATTTTAGACCAAAAAATTCTACGAAGTAACGAACGAATCCTAAAAATATTTTATAACTAAACAAAAAGCCCCACAAATTATTGCGGGGCTTTGAGATATTATTGGTTTTGATTAAGCCTGTTCTGCTTTCTCTTCACCTTCCTGTGCCGGAGCTTCTTCTGTAGTTTCGGCTGCTGCTACAACTTCTGCGGCAGGAGTTTCTTCTACAACTTCAGCAACTGTTTCTTCAACAACTGGTGCTGCTACCGTCTCTACTACCTCAGCTGTTGTGCCAGCTTCGTTAGTTGTTTCGCCACCTTTTTTACCACCACGACGGCTACGACGTGTCTTACCAGCTTTTTCTTCTGTTGTGGCAGCCAAGTTTTCGTTGTAATCTACCAATTCAATCAACGCTACTTCGGCGTTATCACCTTGACGATTGCCCAATTTGATGATACGAGTATAACCACCATTACGGCTTGCTACTTTCTCTGCAACCTCACCAAACAAAGTTTTGATAGATTCTTTATCTTGTAGATAAGAGAACACCGTACGACGTGAGTGAGTAGTATCGTTTTTAGCTTTTGTAATCAAAGGCTCAACAAACATTCTCAATTCTTTAGCTTTTGCCAAAGTTGTCTCGATACGCTTATGCTCAATAAGTGAGATAGCTAAGTTTTTTAACAATGCACTTCTATGCGAAGCGGTTCTACCTAAATGGTTGTCTTTTTTTCCGTGTCTCATTGCTCGGTTTTCGTAAGTAACGGTAAGAATTGCTTACGCAGTCTGGGCGATTCCACCTATTACGATTGATAATTAATTTAAGCTCGAATACTGCGAAATTCGATATAAAAGAATAAGCCCTCCCCTTTTGTGAGGAGGGCTTAAAATCAATCTTCGTCTAATTTATATTTGTTGACATCCATACCGAAGTGTAGGCTCTTCTCAGCAACAAGTTGCTCAAGCTCTGTCAACGATTTCTTACCGAAGTTTCTGAACTTCATCATATCGGCTACTTCCAATCTTACGAGGTCGCCTAATGTACGAATGTCTGCTGATTTCAAACAGTTGTAAGCACGAACCGATAGGTCAAGGTCTTGCAACGAAGTCTTCAATAGCTTACGCATGTGTAAGAATTCTTCATCAACCATGTTATCTTCTTCATCCTTCTTAGTATCGAATACCATATTTTCATCGGTAAACTTCAAGAAGTGTTGAATCAGTATATGTGCCGACTCTTGTAATGCTCTTTCTGGGTGAATCGAACCATCAGTTTTGATTTCGAGCAATAATTTCTCGTAGTCAGTTCTTTGCTCAACACGCGTATTTTCGATGCTATACTTCACATTTTTGATTGGAGTATAAACCGAATCCACACCGATAAAGCCGATTGGTAAATCGTTTGATTTATGCTCCTCTGCCGGAACATATCCACGACCTTTATCTACGATGATTTCGAACTCCAATTCTTTAGTATCATCCAAACGGGCAACTACTAAATCTGGATTCAAAATCTGAAAACTCTGAGTAAATTTGGCAATATCACCTGCAGTTAGTACAGATTGATTCTTTACTCTTACAGTTATTTTGTTATCTACGTAATCAGATACTTTTTTGAAACGAACCATCTTGAGGTTTAAGATGATTTCGGTAACATCATCAACCACCCCCTCGATGCTCGAAAACTCGTGCAATACTCCCGGAAAACGTACTGCTGTAATCGCGTAACCTTCGAGCGATGACAACAAGATACGTCTTAGAGCATTACCTATCGTAACGCCATAGCCTCTTTCGAGTGGCTTAAACTCAAAGAAACCATGGAAGTCGTCTGCCTTTTCCATGACGACCTTATCAGGCATTTGGAATGCTAAAATTGACATATTGTTGAAGTGAATGTTTTCGTGAACGAAAAACTATGGGAACTCTTATGCAAAAAAATGCAGTTATGCCACCACCGTTTTTCGGTGATGGCATCACTGCGAAGATATATTTTACTTGTTATACAACTCGACGATTGCTTGGTCGTTGAAGTTTTCTGGTACTTGGTCTCTTTCTGGGAAAGAAATAAATTTACCAACTTTCAACGTCTCATCCCACTCCAACCAGTTGAATTTTTTAACACGATTAACTTTCAAGCTCTCGGTGATTGCAACTAAGGCTTTTGATTTTTCACGAACACCTACCAATTGACCGGGCTTCAAAATCATTGAAGGTACGTTTAATACTTCACCATCAACAGTGATGTGTTTGTGAGTAACCAACTGACGTGCGGCACGACGTGTTGGGGCGATACCTAAACGATATACTGTATTATCTAAACGTGCTTCGCACAATTTGATAAGGTTATCACCAGTACGGCCTTCTTTAACCGAAGCTAAGTGGAAAACACGAGCGAACTGACGTTCTAATATACCGTATGTATATTTAACTTTCTGTTTCTCTAATAATTGCTGACCGTATTCAGATTTTTTACCACGGCGACCTTTGCCGTGCTGACCCGGAGCGTAATTTTTCTTGGCGAGTGCCTTGTTATTACCCATAACTGGCTCGCCAAACTTTCTTGAAATTCTAACTTTTGGACCTGTGTATCTTGCCATTTTATTATTTTTTATTGGATAAAGGATTGAGTAGCCCCAATGTCCAAACTATCAATGTACTTTATCCTTTGCTCAATTGAGCGGTATTAAAAATTCGATTATTATACACGACGACGTTTTGGAGGACGGCAACCGTTGTGAGGTAACGGTGTAACATCAGTGATTGTCACAACTTCGATACCAGAACTTTGAATTGTACGAATCGCTGATTCACGACCAGAACCCGGACCTTTCACAAAAACATCAGCTTTACGCATTCCAGCTTCATATGCTACTTGAGCACAGTTAGAAGCGGCTGTTTGTGCAGCGTATGGGGTGTTCTTTTTAGAACCCTTGAATCCCATTTTACCAGCAGACGCCCAAGAGATTACTTGGCCCGTACTGTTTGTAACTGAGATAATGATGTTGTTGAAAGAGGCTCTGATATGCACTTGTCCGTGTGGCTCAACTACAACAACTCTTTTTTTAGCTTTATCTTTTCTTTTTGCTTGTGCCATTTTTTGACAAAACGTTATTTAATAATAGGCAATGTAGAAAACCTACATTCTGTTCAGAAATCACCTTTCGCCAAGGTGATTTCCCAATATAACTTTCAGAAGGTTCAACTATTACTTAGTTGCTTTCTTCTTGTTAGCTACAGTCTTACGTTTACCCTTACGAGTACGTGAGTTGTTCTTGGTTCTTTGACCACGTAATGGAAGACCCTTACGGTGGCGAAGGCCACGATAGCAACCAATATCCATCAATCGTTTGATGCTTAACTGAACTTCTGAACGAAGAGCACCTTCAACAGTAAATTCACTATTGATGATAGCACGGATGGCGTTCGCTTCTGCGTCATTCCACTCACCTGCTTTTTTATCAACACTGATACCTGCTTTCGTCAAAATCTTGCTTGACGAGCTACGACCTATACCGTAGATGTAAGTAAGGGCGATTTCGCCTCTTTTCTTGTCTGGGATGTCAACACCTGCAATCCTCATAAATTCTTAACCTTGTCTTTGTTTAAACTTCGGATTTTTTTTGTTGATAACGTAGATTTTACCTTTTCGACGAATGACTTTGCATTCTTCACTACGTTTCTTAACTGATGCTTTAACTTTCATTTTTGAAATGAATTAGTGAATGCTTGAATTATGAATTAGCGAGTATTAATCTATTCACTCACTTACTAATTCAACCACTCGCAATTATTTATAACGATATGTAATTCTTGCTTTTGATAAATCATAAGGCGACATCTCTAACTTCACCTTATCTCCTGGCAGAATACGAATGTAATTCATACGCATTTTACCCGAAATATGTGCAATTACCTCATGTTTATTCTCTAATTGAACACGAAACATCGCATTTGATAGAGCTTCGGTTATGATACCGTCAACTTCGATACTTGCTTGTTTTGCCATAAATTCTTTATTGTTAATCGTAAGTTGTTATCTGTTAATCGGAGGTACTTTCAGTAACAAGTAACTATTAACATCAACAATTCTATGCTATTACTAAGTTTTTTTCTGCTAAAACTGCCTCGATATATTCAAAGGTTGTCAGAATTTCACCACGACCTTTCCTCACCAAAACAGTATGCTCATAATGAGCAGCTTGTTTTTTATCTTCGGTACGGATTGTCCAGTTATCATTCTCTTGAAGTACCCCACGACGCCCCAAGGTAATCATTGGCTCAATCGCGATGACCATCCCTTCTTGAAGTTTTGGTCCGTTACCTCTTTTTCCGAAGTTTGGAACTTCTGGAGATTCATGTAAGAATTTACCAACACCATGGCCAACCAATTCTCTAACTACTCCGTATCCTGACTTTTCGGCATGATTCTGAACAGCGTAACTAATATCTCCGACTCTATTGCCCACTCTTGCTTGCTCAATTCCTTTGAAAAGCGAATCATAAGTATTCTTTAAAAGACCCAATACTTGTGGTGCTACGTTTCCAACAGGATAAGTATAAGCACTATCAGCATGGTAGCCATTCAAATATACACCGCAGTCAATAGAAACAATATCACCATCTTTGAGAACTCTATTGCTCGGTATCCCGTGAACAACAACTTCATTGACCGAAATACACAAACTCGCTGGAAACTTGAAGCCACCCACATCATATCCCAAAAAAGAAGGATGTGCTTTATGGTCTTTTATGAATTCGTAAGCAACTTTGTCTAATTCTTTGGTTGTTACTCCGGGTTGAATTATCTTAGCAACTTCAGCATGGGCTTTTCCAAGTACCTGACCATTAGCCTTTATAATCTCAATCTCCTCATCCGATCGTTACTGTTGATTGTCTTCCTTGAACACGGCCAGACTTCATCAAACCTTCGTAACGCTTCATCAATAAATAACTCTCAATTTGTTGTAGCGTATCTAAGACAACTCCAACAAGAATTAATAATGATGTTCCTCCGAAGAATTGAGCAAAGGGCTGTGTCATTCCTAACAAACCAGCAACAGCAGGTAAAATAGCAATAACCGCTAACAATACACCACCCGGTAATGTGATTCTATCAAGAATATTAATACCCGGAACAAATCCGCCACCGCGTTTCATATCATCTGCAATTTGATTAGGATTAATCGAAATCGCTGTATAGAAAAATGTGAAACCAATAATCAAGATAGCATATAATAAACAATACTGCCAAGAAGTTGGGTCGTTAAAGATAGCGGCCCAATTTTGAACCGAATCGCTTTGAGTGCCTTGTGCAATGTAACTCAAAATCAAACCCGGAATAAACATCAAGGCTTGTCCGAAGATAATCGGCATTACACCAGCAATGTTTAATTTTAATGGTAAATATTGACGCTGA